>NZ_JAVKBY010000046.1:0-47375 GCF_040222985.1 Coleofasciculus sp. F4-SAH-05 | reverse complement strand
CAAAGCCTTTATATAACAAAAGGTTTGGGCGTTATCTGGATGTTTTTCTCAATTTTGAATAGCTGAGGCGCTACAATTATTATGGGGCTTGGTTTTTGATTGTTTAAACTGATAGTTTAGCATAGTAACTCCGGAAGAACCATATTAGCGTATTACAGAGTTGGCGATTGAATGAAATACATTCCAGGACATATCTAATAGGATAATTGCATGGCTGCTACCTGATTGGGTTGAAAATTTATGTAATACGGATAAATTTTCCGTATTAATACGGATGTGTTTTAGTGCGTGATGTGGCAGTTGATATAGCAGTTCAGATACCTGATTCTGGCGAGAAGTCGGGTATCTTGCCTGAGCGTGGCAACGATCCGACTTTTCCGACTTTGATGATCCGACTTTCCCGACTGACAGGGGTTAGGGAGGGGAGCCATGATAGAGACATGGAAAGGATGCAGCCTCAAAAAAGAGCAACTAAATCCAATCCTTACCTATTGGGTTCACTACCAGTTTTTAAGTCATGTCAAATTCTCAATCAGCTAGTGCATCAGGCATTCGGGGTTGCTCTGAAGAGTTAGGGAAAGCATTTTGGCAGCAATGGCAGCAGTATCAAGATTATCTTTACCGTTGCTGCATTAAATGGATGGGGGGGAACCCAACGGATGCGGAAGATGCGCTCTCGCAGGCGATGCTGAAAGCTTGGGAGAAGGTGCAAAAGTATGCGGGAGAAATTACTAATTTTAAGGCTTGGTTGACAAGTCTGACTCATAATCTCTGCGTGGATATTCATCGAGAACGCAGTCGGGGGGCGAATCGAGTTGAGGATATAGAAGGTTACGCCTCTGATGAGGAGCAAGGACTGGTACGGAGTGAGGATACGCCAGAAATTGCAGTGGAGACTGACGAGAAAAGGATTGTGATTCGTCGTGCGATTGATAACTTACCGACAAGGTTGCGCGAGACGTTTATCCTGCACTTTTATCAGGAATTGTCTTACCCAGAAATTGCCCAACGGCAAGAGATTTCCTACGATAACGTCTGCAAGCGTATTTCCCAGGCGCGGAAGATTCTGCGTGAGGAGTTGAGGGGATATTTTATAGAGGAGGAGGGGACGGATACGGATAAATCTGTTCCACCGACTGCAACGGAGTCGGCAATTGGGGAAATGTCCGAGGGGAATGCGCCAGTTGAAGCGATTGTGGGCGAGACGGTGACGTTACCGGAAGCGGTGGAGGAAGTGGAGAGTGTTGTTGGTGAGGAAGCGCAGGAGGTAGCGCGTGATGTGCAGCACTCTGAGTCGGTGATGGTTGCGGCGACTTCTGAGGGGAAGTTAGAAGTAAAGAGTGATGGTTGTCGGTGCGTTAAGGTGGGGCTGTGTGAAAGGCTGCTTGCACCGATTTTGGCGTTGGCACAATTTGAGGAAGAGACGGGAAATTGGGTGAATTTCTGTCTGGCGGTGCTATGGAGGCAAAAACAGCATCAGGTGGGGAAAGTGGCGGGAGAATTTTTGCGATCGTCCCGCTCTCCTCCTTGGTATCGTTTTGCCTATTTTCAATCCTTGGTCAAGAGTCTGTCGGGGATAAAGGTGAGGATTCGTTTTTTTTAGTCAAACTTCTTCAAGTCTGCCTCATCCCAAGCTTATCTTTTGGCGATGCCTTACGGTAAGGTTCGTGCGATCAGTGTGGAAGTTTGCAATCTGTCGGGAAACTGGAATTAAGCCAGTATGTGCAGCAGTATCTTTCTGGATAGAAGAAACGGTTAGTCTTGGCGAAGAAGCTTTTCGGAAATGAAAAACGCTTCTAACTCAAAAAAATCAGAAATTGCTTCTCAGAATCGTCTTAGGAATGTACAACAGAGAACACTATTGTGATGTAAGAGGTTCAAATGATTGGAAACTCGTCAAACTCTGTAAAGCTGATGCCTTTCAAGTCAGGAAATCACATGTCACGAGATCTGGCTAAAACGTTAGTTCAGACGCTCGAAGGCGGCGATCCTACTCAGCAGTTATTGAATAAGCTATCAGATGATTCTTCAGATCTTCGAGGACTCATAGATAATATCAAGGATAAAAAAAAATGGATTTCAGGTAAACTTCCTGACGGGACACCTGCTATCTTCAACCGGAACGGTAGTGCGATGTGTGCAATTGCTACTACTGAGATGGATGCAGAAACTCGAGATAAATTAAATCTAAAAGACGCACAATATACTAGAATTGCCAATGTCTATTTCGGTTCACCAAGTTTCACGACTACTCAAGAAATAGGACTTGTAGTATTTGATGCAGCCGCAGCTACGGCTATTACTAAGGCTGTTAACCCTTTTATCTCTAAAATAATAGGTAGGCTTCAAGCTGGACTTGAAGCTCTTGTAACTAGAATTTTTGCTGCGGAGGTGGCTCAGGGGGAGGTTGTGATTGGTGAAGAAATTGAAGTTGTTGTGCAAGGAGAAATAGAGCAGACAATTGAAATAGAAGAAATCGCTGAGACATTTGTAATAGAAATAGATACTTCAATTGTAGAAGGTAGCTTAATACTTATTGGCAGAGGTCTTTTATCATTAATCGGTTGGGTCGCATTAGCACTAATAGTCTATTTTGCAGTCAAGTGGATAACAGACATTCTTTTCCGAAAATACAACAGTGTGTTATTCGTAGTCAATGTGACAGATCAGAATCTGCTACCAACATTACAGTATCTAGACAACATACCATCTCAGAAGGTTGGAGATTCATCAAAACAGACTTTATGGGCTATTAGTTCTGTTGAACAATCTCCATTTAAAGATTTTAATCCAGATGATCCAGTAGTATCTACAGCAATGTACTCGTTTTATAACCATAATAAAATTTTAGAAGGTTTGGGATATCTTATAGAGTTCAAAAATGTAACTAAAGACACAACTAGCTCCCTACAAAATATGATGGCTACGGTTGATATACCACGCATAAGTGATAATTCAATCTCTGTATGGTTCAACGAAAATTCAACTGACTACAAAGCCCTTTATAAGGCAAAAGAAGGTTGCAACAAGAAATTACAAGTAGAAGCCTCTCTGGGTGACTATACTGCAACACTCACTATAAATGCTTTGAGTGGTGCAAAAGATAATCAATATATGTCAGTTTTGACTATTGCTGACAAAGAGAATTTTCAAGATTTTAAAGACTACGCAGATCAGTAAATGAGCGTACCATTCAATTCTAAAGATAGACAACAACAAGTCCAAATCTTTTCTTTGAATTGACACAACGCAGAAGTTTTGGAAAAAGCGCCCTAACTCAACTGAGTCATCTTATTTTTGATAAACCTACATAATTAACCCCTCCCCACCTCAATCAAAGATTATAAGTGGGGAGGGGTTCAAATCTTCAAATTATGACCTTATCCAAATGGGGATAGCTATTAATAAAAACATCTCCATCCGGTCCGCACTCTAACGCAAACGTTTGTTTCAGTTTGAATCGGTTGATCTTGTTGACTCACTTTAGCTTGGTCAGCTTGGTCAGCTTGGTTAAATTGGGTAACCTGAGCAGCATTAACAGGAAAACCGAGCGCCATCAATCCAGTAACGATTAGTAGTGTTTTTTTTATGATTAAAAATCCTTAACTCTTTCTTATTTATAACATTAATTTAAACAGAGTAGGTAAAGTTATTATGAAGGTTTAAGAGTATTTTATAAACAGAATATAAAGTCTAAAATAGCGGGTATTGATGCGATAAATCATCCGACTTTTCCGACTTTAAGATCCGACTTTTCCGACTGACGGGGGTGGGGGAAGCAAGCTATGATAGAGAATCCCCATGATTGGTTTTATATTGACGCAGATTGTGACCTTAAGCGTCGGTGCGTCGATGACGTTCTCCAATGTGATTTCGGTAGGAACCCTGGTTTCTTATCAGCTTTTATTGGTTGGGTTGAATCTAAATATTCTCGCCTTAACTGGGTCGGTGCCTTATTTTCTCGATGGCATTGCAGCCCTGCGGCGCATTAACGATATCTTATCAGAAACACCTACCATTCAGGATGCCCCAGATGCCATTGACTTACCTCACTTTGAGAGCGAAATTTACTTTGACAACGTTACCTTTAACTACTCGGCTGAAAGAAGTGGGGTAAAAAATCTATCCCTGAAGATTCGCCAAGGAGACTTTGCGGTATTTGTCGGTCAAAGTGGAGCAGGTAAAAGTACAATTATCAACTTACTGACGCGATTTTATGACCCGGATAAGGGACGTATTCTGTTTGATAGCGTTGATTTACGTCATGCCACAGTACGCTCCCTCCGTTCTCAAATTGGACTGTTGATGACTAGAGCCTGATTGACAGGCAATTTCTAGATACTTCTTGAAATATCTCCCTGGGCGTGGTAATATATTGCTCCGGTTAGCAAAAACAACAATGAAGTCGGCTCAGGACTCAATTACAAGCCCAAAGGATTACTTTCCCTTTTGGGACAAGTCTTGTCAGGAAATGTCACAGAAGTTGTGGTCTCTCACCAAGACCGACTTGTCAGGTTCGGTCTTGACTTCATCGAGTGGTTATGTCAGCCAAAAAACGGCTTCCTCTTGGTTCTCAACACAAGTGAGAGATCTAATGAACTCCAAAGGGTTGAGGATATCCTTGCCATCGTCCATGTCTAATGTTGCCGAGTGTACGGAAAAAGAAAGTACAATTCTGCTATCAAAGAAGATTCGAGTTTACCCAGAAACGGCACTAGCTAAGACATGGTTTCAATGGATATCGGCTTCCCGATGGTGTTTTAATCAAGCCATTGCCATACTCAAAACCCAAAGAATCGGTAAATACGACTTGAGAAAAATGGTAATGAGCTTGGCTCCATCTTGGGTAAGCCAAACCCCTTATAATCCACGTCAATTAGCCGTATTTCAGGCGTTTGAAGCACACAAAAGTGCCAGAAAATCAGGGGGAGACGCCAAGTTCCGCTCAGTGCGTGAACCCGTTAAGTCCATTCGGTTTCAAAAGGATAACTGGAAAAAAGGAACGTTCTATCCAACACAAACCAAGGGGCTAAGTTTCAAGGCTCGTGAACCAATTATCGAAGTCATGCACCATGAGCCTACCTTGGTACTAGACAGAGGACGTTGGTTCATTTGTTACGCCATAGATGCGCCTAGACCCGAACCCCTGAAAAGTGAGCTAGCCATTGCCCTTGACCCGGGTGTGAGAACGTTTTTAACGGGGTTTGATGGCTCCGAAATTTGGGAGATTGGCAAGTATGATATGGGACGCATTTACCGATTAGCCAGCCATCTTGACAAGCTAATGTCTCGGATGGCTCTAGCCAAGGGACGCAAATCTAAACGCCTACGGTATCGGTTGCGTCAAGCCGCCCAAAAAATCCGCATCAAGATTCGGAACCTAGTTTCGGAACTACACAAAAAGGCAGCTAATTACTTATGCACCAAATATAAGGTAATATTCTTGCCAACGTTTGAGGTCAAAAATATGGTCAAACGGGGTAAGCGGCGACTATCAACCAAGACGGCGCGAAAATTGGTTACATGGTCCCATTACCGTTTCAAGCTTTCGTTGAAGCATCAAGCAGCCAAGTATGGTTGTGTTGTAGTAGACGTAACAGAAGAGTACACCAGTAAAACCTGTTCAAAGTGTGGACACATTCACACAAAACTAGGAGGCAACAAACAGTTTGTTTGCCCCTCCTGTGGTCACGCGATTGGGCGTGATATCAATGGCGCTTTCAACATTTTGTTGAAGGCTTTGAGAGATACCTCCGCATCTGGAGTGATAGCTTCATTCCAGATTGTGCCATACCCAGAAAATTCCAGCAATTGCCAGATTTTTCCGGGTTAAATGTATCTGGTTTCTCAGGATGTAATTCTGTTTAACTGTTCCGTGCGAGAAAACATCCGCATGGGCTATTTAGACGCCACCGATGAACAAGTGGAAGCCGCCGCTAAAGCCGCCGAAATTCACAAGTTTATTTTGTCCTTACCCCAAGGCTACGACACCCCAGTAGGAGACAGAGGCGGACAGTTATCCGGGGGACAACGGCAACGAATCGCCTTAGCCAGGGCGCTGGTGAGAGATCCCGCGATTCTGATTCTGGATGAAGCAACATCCGCCCTCGACCCCGCGACAGAAGCGGAAATCCTCGCCACTATTGAGCGTATCACCCAAGACCGCACCGTGATTTTCATCACCCACCGCATGGCTCATGCGATGCGTGCGGATGTCATGTACGTGCTGGAAAACGGCGGCTTGGTGGTGAGTGGGTGACACACAGATTTTTCCGGGTATAGCAGTAGACAGATCGATTAAGACTTTCGGCACCATTGTAGAGACGTTCCATGGAACGTCTCTACATAAATGATGAGGTGACTTCAGGTTCAAGTCGTGAGTAGATTGGCAACAGAGCCATTACAGCAGTTTGCTCTGCTATGCGGTACATTGTCGATCCCCCTCGCATCCCCCTTAAAAAGGGGGACTTTTATTTACTGTACTTTATTACAGCGCAAAGCGCTGTATCTTGAATCATTAGGGCTAAATCTGTCACAATATACTAAGTAAACGTTCCCATCAATGCCGTTATGCGCCAAACACACATCAGATTTGATTGGGCGATTAAAAAATTACTGAGAAACAAAGCTAATTATGGTGTTTTGGCAGGTTTCTTGAGTGAGTTATTGGGGAAACCAATCAAGATCCAATCAATACTCGAAGGTGAAAGCAATCAACAAGCGGAGGATGACAAGCTAAATCGAGTCGATATTCTGGCTGAAAATGACCAGGGGGAATTGATTCTCATTGAAGTGCAAAACAATACAGAGCAAGATTATTTCCATCGGATGCTCTATGGCACTGCGAGATTAATTACTGACTTCCTGGAAAAAGGGGAGCCTTATGGGAAGGTCAAAAAAGTTTATTCAGTGAATGTCGTATACTTTTCTCTGGGACAGGGAGATGATTATATTTACAAAGGAAAATTAGATTTTTGTGGTCTTCACTTAGAAGACAGGTTGGGTCTATCAATAAACCAGCAGAAGCTGTTTAATATCAAAGACGTCTCTGAGATTTTTCCCGAATATTATGTGATTAAAGTCAACAATTTTAACGACATAGCAAAAACAACCTTAGACGAATGGATATATTTCTTGAAAAAGAGCCAAATCAAAGATGAATTTACAGCCCAAGGTTTAGCGGAAGCGAAGGAAAATTTACTCGTCGATAGCTTGAGCGAAGAAGAAAGAGCGAACTACCTGAGATTTATGGAGAATCAGCGTTATGAAATCAGCCTGATAGAAGGTTCGCGTTCAGAGGGAAGATTAGAGGGAATTGAGGAGGGTATAGAGCAAGGCAAACAGCAAGCAAAGATTAACATAGCCAGAATCTTAAAACAAAAAGGGACTGATATTGACACAATCACAGAAGCAACAGGACTTACTAGAGAAGAGATTGAGAAACTGTAGCGCTTCTAGATGAAACTAGCGCTTACTTATTGGAAGCGGGCTAAATGATAGTAGACATTATGCCCACCAGTTTTTTGGGGCGAGGTAATAAGTAGTCGGACAAAAGAAAACGGCACGCTCATGAACTTTTGTAATCCTTGTCGGGCATCCGTTGTAGAGAAAGGCAATCTGAAGGAAGGGGGGGAAAGCGATCGCGTGTGACAATTGCGTAAGTCTTGAGCTCAAATCATTTTAATTTATTTTGGCAACAAAGAGCGAGCGCTTCCCACAAATGTCAAACAATGTCGGAAAATGTCGGTAAAATTATTGTCCTAGGTCATCCTCTTAATGGGACTTATCATAGGGACACGATATATCGTGTCCCTACAGATAGCGCATTTTGAATCGGTGGATGTCTAACGCGCCGCTTTAACGTTGGATGTCTCCGGCGGCATACTTTCCAAACTGAGAGGCACCATATCGCCGTTAAACGTCAATCCTAATAACATCGGTTCCTGGGGTTGAATAAACTTGCCCGTGAGTACACACCGCTCTTCTTGCTGGGCGGTAGCCCGAATGCTGGCTCTGATATCGTAGACCGAAAAGTTAGGTCGATAATCGCCCAATTTCTGCTGAACATAGTTCCAGAGGATATCTCGAATTAGGGCTTGATAGCCTTGGTTGCCAGATAGATCTTTGAGCTTCTCCTTTAACTCTCTCTCCAAGCGGATGCTGGTGACTTCCATGTCAGTGGTTGAAGTCCTAGGCGCAGTACGTATCATGTTTTTTTCCTCAATTATGTGGACAGGTTCGTAATACAAGTGTAGTATGTAAAAAGCAGTATTGAAACAAATTACCTCCTGTGAGCCTTCATCGATCCTTCTCCACCCCTTGCCCTGATACCAGTCGCCTCGGCGATTGGCAGTCAGCAGGTTTGTCGGTGGAGTTTTTTATTCGGGATGGATATGGCTCGATAGAACCCGGTACCAACCCAATTGGAAACCAATTTAATTCTGACGCCGAAAATTTAACAAGTATCAATCCAAAACCGGATCACAGCGGGAGGTACAGGCGCATCCAAGCCATACCGATATAGGACAAGAAAACCATACCGTTTTTCCAATCCCCCGCTCTGACTACAACCAGCAGCGGGGTTTCTTTATCCCAAGGAGTAAAAAGCGTGACGAGTGTAACTGACGGATTAAGGCGTTCAGTGGTGGTGTTCTCTAAGAACTACCTACCCATCAGTCGAGTCAACATGAAGCGGGCGGTGACGCTTCTGGTTACGGGCAAAGCCGAACCGCTAGATTGGTTTAAGGGTCAAGGCTATCCAGTGCATTCACCCAGCTTAGTCTTGCTGGTTCCTGAACAGATTCGCTTGACCAAAGCCAATTGCGATCGCGTCTGGAAAGTACCGCCCGTGAATCGCCGTGAAGTCTTGCGTCGAGATAAGCATCGTTGCCAATACTGTGGTAGCTCAAAACGGCTCACCCTCGACCACGTTATCCCCCGTTCTAAGGGCGGAAACCATCGTTGGGACAATGTAGTTACCGCTTGCCAACAGTGCAACTCTCGCAAAGGCGATCGCACGCCTGAGCAAGCGGGAATGACTCTACTCACCCAGCCCAAAGCGCCTATGCATCCCACTGTAGCTTTTGCCGAACAGTTCTGGCGCGAACAGCACGTCCACCTGGAATAATAGGAGATATCAGGTCATGCTGAAACTTACTTATACTGAAAATAGCTTTTACCTCGAGCGTCTAGCGGGGTCTCTAGAGGAATGGGTGACGGCACGAGTCATGTTGTCTCTAAGAGCCGCGTCCAGCCTCTGGGTCGAATCTAGCACCGCTTCGTTTTTACTGCCTGTGGATATGCCTCACTTGGCTGACTTAGAAAAGGCGGTTCGGCAACAAATAATCGATGAGATTTCTCTGTCGATTTGCGATGCTAATTATATCGAAGTCACCCTGAAAGGCACTTGGATGACATCTAATCCCCATGGTGAAGAGGGTGTGTTTGTCGTCAAGTTAAGCGATCGCACCGAGTTTTTTCTCTGCAAGCTGTGGCAGGAGTCGCAAACTTATGCCTCTGTTACTAATGAATAAGCGAGGGCGCACTGTCAGTAGTGCGCCTTTTCTGTATACGTCTTTTTCGGCTAAAGTGAGGCTGATAACCTTGCCAAATAAATAGAGCCATGAATACCAAGGTACTACTCCCATTCTTAATCACCACCTTGCTGGTGAGTGGATCGGCAACACCGGGAATCGGGCGGGCTGAACCCCCGATTCAAGTCGCCCAATCCATCTGGAAACCCTTCTCCTCAGCCGAAGGCAATTTCACTGTCTTAATGCCCGGTACACCTCGCCAAGAACAGGACACAATCAACACTGAATTAGCTCCACTGAACTTGAAGGCATTTACCGTTGAACGTCCCAACGAAGCGAACTATTTGGTGGCTTACTTTGATTTACCGGGAGATTTTAGCACTATGATCCAAACTTCGGGTCAAATCAATGAGTTTTTAACCGGAGTAGTGCTGGGATTATCCGAAAGTATGGCGGGTCAACTATTAAATCAGCAAGCGATTAATTTAAATAATTATTCTGGCAAAGCATTTAGAATGCAGCACTCTGAAGGTGTTGTTGGTAGATATCGGCTTTATTTAGTCAATCAACGGGTCTATTTATTAGGAGTCGGTACGTCCAAAGAAAAATACTTGCAAAAGAGTATTCAGGGCTTTTTTAATTCCTTCCGACTCGCGGGAGGAGCCACCGGAACAGTTACTCCGGAAGGTGCTACCGGAACAGTTAGTCCCCCTTCAGCTAACCTCAATGCCCAATTGCGACAAGCTGTCTGTACTCAAAGCTGGTCACAAGCAATTAATGTGATTAATCGGATGATCGGTCAGATTGACTCCCAAGAGGTTCGCCAACAGTTAGTTGATTATAAACAAAAATTGCAAGGATTTGCCAGTTCCGATTCAGTGGTTCCCGCTAGTGAGTTACCTGATTGTTCGCCGGGAAATGGGGGTAATTAGGGGTTGCTGAATAAGTTTTGTGGTGGGGTTATAGAGCAGGGGGAGCAGAGGGAGCAATGTAGAGACGTGCCATGGCACGTCTGGGAGCAGAGGGAGCAGAGAACAGAATGAACAAGCAACGATCAACAAAATTTACTCCAGGTTCAACTGATTGATCACGCTCTGAACAATTACCTCTGGAGATTGGGAAGCGTCAATGTGGATAGCTTCAGAGGGAGTCGGTTCTTCTAAGGTTTCAAACTGACTGCGTAGCAGGCTTTCCTTCATAAAGTGGTGCTGGCGATGTTTAAGCCGTTCATAAATGAGTTCAAAGCTACCTTTTAGGTAAATAAACTGGGCTTGTGAATCTTGAAGATGTAAAACTTAACGATAACTTGATTTAAGCGCTGAACAGGCTAATACTGTATTTTTACCTGCCATTATCCACTGATCCATTGCTGATCGCATCGAGAGCCAGAAACTCCCATTACAACTATAATCATTTCTCAATTTATAATGATTGAGGGTAACTATATTTTTATCCTACAAATTAGGTGATTATGGTCATCTTTGGAAAGGGTTTAAGTAGGTTCGTGGAAATAAACTGAACTAGATTAAGTTATGGGGAATGGGCGCATCGCTATGCGCCCCTACTGGGTTGGATATCCAGTCTTTCCCATTCCCTGATTTCAATCACCAGAATAGCACCCTGAATCGTGGTGATTTTCCTAACGTGTTGGAGTCGCATAGTTAACCCCAAGGATCATGTTCTTCGCCAATCATCCGATTCGCGATCGCTCTCCATACATACGCCAAACCTGTTCTGGATAATAGGTGAGTCTGAGCGATGATATAGTCAGCCAGATGACTGGTGGCGGATATGACAATTAATCCCGATTCTTGACCCAGTAACCGTTCTACCAGTTCCGCTTTTTCCTCTGTTGATAGGGTATTCGCTGCTTGCCAAACGGTATCTACAGGACTAGATTGATTGTTCATTGGTATTATGTCGCGTTCATACATCGTTTTACTGTTCCTCATATAACTAGGAAGATTATAGGAATCATACCAGTTCAACGAAACCGTGGATCTACTGAGAACTTATAGTTATCGGTGAGAGCATACTGTATAATCTACGGAATTACTCCGGCTTAATTGGTAAACTGACGATAAACTCTGAACCTTGACCCAATTCTGAAATTACCTTTATTTTCCCCTGATGTTTCTCAATAATCTGATAAGATATAGCCAAACCCATCCCTGTTCCTTGTCCGACGGGCTTGGTGGTGAAAAAGGGGTCGAATATTTTAGGTTTTATGTTTGGAGGAATCCCCGAACCTGTATCCTGAATTGTGATTTCGACGTGATCAGAATCAACGTGCTGGGTTTGAATTAAAATCTGTCGTTTCGCCAAACCTGACTCAACACTCAGTTCATCGATGGCATTGTTGATAATATTCATGAACACTTGATTAAGTTGTGCTGGATAGCACTCAATTAAAGGAATTTGTCCATACTGCTTGATCACTTTAATATTCTGAGTCAGACGAGAATTTAAAATTAAAAGTGTATTATCAATTCCTTCGTGAAGATCAACTCGTTTCATTTCTGCCTCATCGAGGCGAGAGAAGTTTCGCAAGGATAAAATGATTTGGCGAATGCGTTCGCTTCCCACTTGCATGGAGTTCATAATTTTGGGTAAATCTTCACGGATAAACTGCAAATCTATGTCGTCAAGTTTCCTTTGAATCTCCGCTGAAGGTTGGGGATACTGCTGCTGATAGAGATGTAAGAGTTCGAGAATATCGTGGGTATAGTCTTGGACATAACTGAGATTGCCATAAATAAAATTAACCGGATTATTAATCTCATGAGCAAGTCCAGCCACCATCCGTCCCAAACTGGACATTTTTTCACTTTGAATCAGTTGCACTTGGGCTTGCTGTAAGTCGCGAATTTGCCTAGCGACTCGTTGAATAAGATGATTCAGAGACGTGGCTAAAACTCCAATTTCATCTTCAGTCATGACGGGGGCTTGCAGGTTAAAATTACCGTCATGAGTAGCTTGTTCTGCAACGCGGGTTACGGCTTCAATTGGACGTGCGATCGCGCGACTGGTATAGATGGCTAAAACAGCCGCAATTCCTATCGATAGCATCATACTCCCCGCAATGATGCTAGCCCGTAATATCTTAGCGTCCTTAAATTTAGCCTTTGCCTGCTGTTGTTGAATTTCAGTTAAGCTAACGAGCTTGTCTAAACTTGCTGAAATTGTTTCAAACTGGGGAATCAGTTCGCTTTTAAACGTTTTTACAAAAAAAGGTTGAATCGTTTGAAGTTGACTGGGAGTAAGCGTTTCAGAATTAAGTCTTTCTAAAAGAGAGCTAACGATCTGATGATAGGTGCCTAAACCCCGCTCACAATAATTCAATATATCTTTTGGCGAGTTCTTATAATCGCTGGGTAATTGACGATGATTTTTTAAATGAAATTGTAATTGGGCGAGTTGACTATTGCTTTTTATTAAAGTTTCATTTAATCTCACAATAAAATCAGCTTCTAAAGACTGATTTTCTGATAAATAGGTTAGTCGTTCTTGGTACAATTGAATAGTAAAAAAAGATTTTTCTAAATTTCCTAACATATCCAGTCGTTCCTGGGTAATTTCTAACGACTCTCTGGCGCTATCATCATAATGTTCTCCAACGATTAATCCTGTCGCCGTTCCCAAAACAGCAATACTCACCGCTAAAAAATAGCCAGAACCAATTTTTTGATGAATACTCCAACGACGGCTGATATGATTGATCCAGAGTCCAGGATTAACAAATAGACGAAAGCGACGCGATGGCGGGGAAGGAGTCGCGACATTTGGATGGTTAGAAAAAATACCCGATTCTGAGTGATGCATAAGGCAAATGCGATACTGTCATGGTTTTACTATAGACAAAGCACCCTTTGCCTTTCCAAGGTAAAATTTTTAGATGTCAATCCTGTGAATCTGGTGTTTCAGTCATTTGTCATTCGTCATTTGTCATTCGTCATTTGTCATTCGTCATTTGTCATTCGTCATTTGTCATTCGTCATTTGTCATTCGTCATTTGTCATTCGTCATTTGTCATTCGTCATTTGTCATTTGTCATTTGCTTCCCCATCTCCCTCATCTCCCCCATCTCCCCCATCTCCCTCATCTCCCCCATCTCTCCCTGTTCCCTGTTCCCTAAAACTAAACCGCTAAAAAGCGCTGAATCACCTGCTGACTCAATTCGCTGGTTGAACCTGATGCGACAATACCTCCCTTTTGCATCGCGTAGTACCAATCTGCTTGTCGGACAAAATGCAGATGCTGTTCCACCAGCAGCACAGAAATGCCTGTAGACTTGACAATCTGGCGGATAGCGGCTTCAATTTCTAGGATAATCGAAGGTTGAATTCCTTCGGTGGGTTCATCCAATACCAATAATCGAGGTTTCCCCATTAACGCCCGCGCGATCGCAAGTTGTTGCTGTTGTCCTCCACTTAAATCTCCGCCCATGCGAGATAGCATAGATTCTAACACGGGGAATAAGCTGAAAATTTCTTCGGGAATCTCGGCTTTGTTCCCTCTACCCCGACGACAGGCTTCTAACCCCAGCAACAGATTTTCTTTTACCGTTAAGCGCGGAATAATCTCCCGCCCTTGGGGAACATAACCAATGCCTAATTTTGCCCGTTGATCGGGGGATTTATGGGTAATCAGTTGCTTGGCTAAGGTAATTGTACCTGTTCGAGGTTTGAGCAACCCCATAATCGTTTTCAATAATGTTGTTTTTCCCACGCCATTACGTCCAATCAGACAAACCATTTGTCCAACGGGTACACTTAAATCTACATCCCGCAGGATGTGACTTTCGCCATAATAAACATTCACATCCCTAATTTGCAGCATTAGCTGAGTTGAGGATTGATGATCAATTTTAGATATTACTTGGTCAGTTTGACTCATAGCTAGAAGCGGTTAATTGGTATTCTTAGTGTAGTGCAGCATCGCTCAAATATTATTGAGGAGTATTAAGTTTAGGAACTATTGTAGGGGCGGGTTTAGGCATAATTGTAGGGGCGGGTTTAGGCATAATTGTAGGGGCGGGTTTAGGCATAATTGTAGGGGCGGGTTTAGGCATAATTGTAGGGGCGGGTTTAGGGACTAAATTCAGCTATTCACCGATAACATTTCAACAAAACCCGCCCTCCCCACTGTAGTATGATATATTAAAAATTGTATAGCATAGTAACATAGGTTAATTGTAGTTATTTTGCAAAGACACAGGCTTTAAACCCTTACTCTGGCGTCATTTTCTTCACTAGCGTCGGCAAAACTCCCAAAATACAAGCATACCCCAATGACAAAATTTTTTGAGCTTATTCAGAAATAAATTTGACAAAAAACACATTTCATGAATTCATTCCTCAATCACAATGACTTGGAGGTATCTGCTTCTAAGCGATTTACCACAGCTTCCGGTAAATCCAGCAGCTTCACCAGTTCTTTATAAGCGGCTGCTTCTTGTTCATTAATAGTGGGTTCATTCGGCGTGCGGGCGCTAACATTAATCACCTCATACCCCAACTTCAGAATCAACTCCCGTTCTTGAGGACTTTCAATTTGAGCCACCAATTCATCAATATCAACATTGGCGGCTAGATAATCCCGCAGTTCTGCTTTTAATTTATTCTGGTCTTCACTATCTGTCGAAAACATTTGGCTCAAGCGAGCAATAATTAACTCCGCTTCTTCGGGTGCTAAATCCCCATCTGACCAAGCCATTGCGGTTACAATTCGCAGCAGTTTCATTTGATGGGCGCTAATCGAGGACTCTCGCCCTAAATACACTTCCACCACACGGGGGTCATTATGCACCTCATCAATACTTCCTTCACATAACACCGAACCCTCATGCAACACCGTCACCTTACGGGCAATCAGCCGCACAAATTCCATGTCATGTTCAATGACAATAATTGAATGACTCTCAGCTAAATTAATCAGTAAGTCAGCGATATTTTCGGTCTCTTCATCGGTCAACCCAGCCACAGGTTCATCAACCAGCAATAAATCCGGGGATTGCGCCACCAACATACCAATTTCTAACCGTTGCTTTTCCCCATGGGAGAGTAAATCGGCTTGTAAATCGGCTTTGGGAACTAAACCAATTGTTTCTAATAACCCTAACACCGTGCGTCGTTCCGATGCAGCAGGACGCCCAAACAGCGTTGAAAAAACATTTTTACTGCGATTACAGGCTAAATCTAAATTTTCTCGCACCGTTAGATTTAGGTAAACTCGCGGGGTTTGAAATTTACGACCAATCCCCATCCGCACAATCATATCTTCAGGTTTGCGCCGCAGATTGCGTCCTTTAAACAGAACTCGTCCCCTAGTTGGCTGGACTTTTCCGGTGATCACATCGAGAAACGTCGTTTTTCCCGCACCATTGGGTCCAATAATCACCCGTAATTCTCCAGTATCCATACTGAAGTTGAGGTTGTTGAGTGCCTTAAAGCCATCAAAACTAACGGTTAAATCTTCAATTGATAATATCGGTTGATTCATAGTTGGCAAACGTTTAGCTAACCTAGGACGAAGGACTAATGACGAACGACTAATGACGAACGACTAATGACTAATTTCCTCTCGTTCCCGCTGCACATCTGGGTCTTCTTCTAAACTGGGGTAAGTAATTACCTCTTTACGCTTACCGAATAGACTCAGCAACGCCTGATACCCGGAATACCGCCACCACCCCACAATTCCACTCGGCAACACAGTCACCACCAACAAAAATAATCCGCCTTGGAAAAATAGCCAACTTTCGGCAAAGTTTTCACTTAAAATACTTTTAGCAAAATTAACCACCAGCGCCCCTAGAATTGCGCCCACCAGTGTGGCACGCCCACCAACCGCCACCCAAATCACCATTTCAATGGAAAAGGCAATATCCATCGCCTTCGGTGAAACAATACCCGTTTGCAGCGTGAACATTGCACCCGCTATTCCCGCCAATGCCGCAGAAATACCAAAGACTAACACCTTAAATCCGGTGGGATTGTATCCCGAAAACCGCACCCGATTTTCATCATCGCGAATCGCCACCAGTAAGCGTCCAAAACGCCCCTGAGTCAGCCAGCGACATAAGGCATAAGAGATAATCAGCAACAGAATTGTAATGGTATAAAAGATAAACTGGGTGCGGCTGGCATTCACATCAGCCCCCAGCAAGGTTTGGTAATTGGTCAAACCATTCGTGCCGTTAAATAGTTTCTGTTGACCGTTGAAGAAATTGAAAAAGACAATCGTAGCCGCTTGGGTGAGGATAGAGAAATAAACACCCCGAATCCGATTGCGAAAAACAAGATAGCCGAATAAGCTGCCGACGACAGCCGGAACAATAATCACGGCAAAGACAGCAAATCCCAAGGAA
Source organism: Coleofasciculus sp. F4-SAH-05 (assembly GCF_040222985.1). Classification (NCBI taxonomy): domain Bacteria; kingdom Bacillati; phylum Cyanobacteriota; class Cyanophyceae; order Coleofasciculales; family Coleofasciculaceae; genus Coleofasciculus; species Coleofasciculus sp. F4-SAH-05. The sequence continues at coordinate 30,473 of NZ_JAVKBY010000046.1, read as the reverse complement.
TCAAAGGGTTGCCAAAACCAGGGCAATTTGTCTACCCCATAAAGACCCATGAATTCGGGTAAAGTCTCGCCTTCCAAGGGGGCTAATTTTAGATGCATTGCCAAGGCATAACCGCCCAAGGCAAAAAAGATGCCATGACCCAGACTTAAAAGTCCGGTATAGCCCCAAATCAAGTCAATTGCCAAAGCTGCGATCGCCAATGCCAAAAATCGCCCCAATAAGCTCAGGCGAAAGTCAGACAGCGCCAAGGGAAACACAATAATCAGTAGCAGGGCGATGAGAGTAACCACACCCACTTCAATCAGCAGCGATTGACGACGCTTTCGCCGTTGGTCTATTCCGGGAATTTCAATTACTGAGTCATTTGTCATTTGTCATTGGTCATTGGTCATTGGTCATTTGTCATTTGTCATTCGTTATCCTAAAACTGCCTTAATTACTCCCTTTATGGCTGAACTTTTTTGTTCCTTCTCCCGTCTGCCTTCTGCCTCATAATTCATAAGAGCGTCCTTTCTGTGGAAAAATACCGCCGGGTCGAATTTGCAGGAAGATAATAATTAGGGCAAATACCATCACCTTTGCCATACTGGTAGTGGAAAAAAAGGTAAACAAATCAAATAACGGCTCAATGGGCTGAAAGAGCAAAGCCAGTATTCCCGAACCAATCAGGTAATTAATCGTCCCAATCGCTAACGCCGCCACAATCGAACCCACTAATTTACCGACGCCGCCAACCACCACCACCATGAATGTATCGACGACATAATTTTGACCGGTATTCGGGCTAACTGAACCCAGCAAACTAATTGCACAACCTGCAACCCCAGCTAAACCCGAACCAATAGCAAAGGTTAACGCATCAACCTTACCCGTAGGAATTCCCAAACAAGCGCTCATACTCCGATTTTGAGTTACAGCGCGAATCCGCAATCCCCAAGCTGAACGCTGCAAGAATAGGTAAATTCCGGTGAGGCAAAGAATCGTTAGCCCAATAATAAATAATCGGACATACGATAACTGAAAGCTGCCTTCTGACAACTCCACCATCCATCCCCCCCGCATCCAACTTGGCGCGGTGACATCAACACCTTGAGTACCAAACCAAGGCTTAGTTAACACTAGCTCGAATATTTCACTCAAAACCTTGCCAATCGTCAAGACAATTCCCAGGGATAATACCACCATTATCGGAATTGCCCAACTGCGAATCCTCGGAAAATCTGCCCGACGAGACAGTACCCACAGCGCCCCAAAAAACAGCAGGCAAAATAGGACAATCCCAATCACCATCACCCAATTTACGCTACGGACGAACTGCTGCAAAATTAGACTAACGCCCCAGGTTGCCAGCAAGGTTTCCAAGGGACGCCCGTACAGAAAGCGGATGACACCCCGTTCCAGAATCAATCCCACAGCGGCGGTTACCAGAAACGCGATCGGTATGGCAAATAAGATATAGGTTGCAAACCAAGGTTCCCCCAGAGACTTGAACCCATTTTGGACAACAAAGGTCGTATAAGCACCCAGCATCATCAACTCCCCGTGTGCCAAGTTGATCACACCCATGAGTCCGAATACAATGGCTAATCCTAGCGCTGCAATTAATAAAACAGCGCCAATACTGATACCGCCATAGAGACTATCTAAAAGTCCTGCTAGCACAATTTTCTACGTTGATTGTTGGTCAGGAATGACAAAGGACATAAGACCAATGACGATCTTCACCTTGAAGTTGATTGGCGTCTATCGGCTTATACGTCTTTTAAGTTGTATTTACCACCCTTACTCGGATCAGACCAATCACAGCCTAATCCCTTCGTATCGGCAACAAATTGATTCCAGGGAATGGGTTCAACGGCGGCTTCCGTCTCGTTGACAATTTCAAACAGACCATCCTCTCCCACTTTTCCAATCCGTACCACCTTCGAGAGGTGATGGTTAGGATTCATCGTAACCATCCCTTCTGGGGCTTCAAATTTCTGACCATAAGCTGCTTTGCGAACCGCTTCTAAGTCATCAGCCGTTCCCGCTTTTTCGACCGCTTGCTTCCATAAGTAAACGCCAATGTAGGCAGCTTCCATCGGATCATTGGTCACTCGGTCTTCACCATATTTTGCCTTAAATGCCTTGACAAATTCCTGATTTTCTGATGTATTAACCGTTTGGAAGTAGTTCCACGCCGCATACTGATCTTTCAGGTATTCTGTACCAATTGCCTTGACTTCTTCTTCAGCAATACTCACAGACATAACCGGATACTTATCAGGGGTCAACCCTGCACCCTGTAGCTGTTTGAAGAACGCCACATTACTATCTCCGTTGAGGGTATTAAAAATAACGCCCCCGTCTGGCAACGCCGCCCGAATTTTAGTAATAATGGGAGTAACTTCTGTATTCCCCAGAGGCAAGTAATCCTCGCCAACGGTTTCGCCACCTAGTTCTGCAAGCTGAGCTTTAATAATTGTATTAGCGGTACGCGGGAACACGTAGTCAGAACCAATCAGGAAGAATTGTTTGCCCTTATTCTCCAGCAACCAAGCCACGGCTGGCTCAATCTGCTGATTCGGAGCAGCGCCTGTATAGAAGATATTGTTAGAACACTCCTGACCCTCGTACTGCACAGGATACCAGAGCATATGTTTTTTCTCTTCAAAGACGGGCAATACCGCCTTGCGGCTAGCCGACGTCCAGCAGCCAAAAACGGAGACGACTTTATCTTGGTCAATTAATTTTCTGGCTTTCTCCGCAAACGTGGGCCAATCTGAGGCACCGTCTTCCACAATCGGTTCAATCTGCTTACCCAGGACACCCCCAGCGGCGTTGATTTCCTCAATCGCCAGTTGTTCGGCATCCACGACACTTTTTTCACTAATCGCCATGGTGCCACTGAGGGAATGGAGAATCCCCACTGTTATCGTGTCACCATTGCCACCAGCCGCCGCCGAGTCAGAGGTTGTCGCCTCTCCGGTGGTATCCATTGCTGGCGGCTCACTACAGGCTTTGAGCAGAATACTGGTTCCCAACGTGGCGGAGCCATAGATCAAAAATTTGCGTCGCCCTAATCGTCTAACCATTTGTATAGATAGTCCTTGGGTAATTCTGTTTGTTGATAGAGATAAACAAGGTTAAGCTGTGATATTAGAGCCAGCTTATCTGAGTAATTGTTATTTTTAATACAAAATGGCAAGACGGGGCAGATGGAGCAGATGGCTCAGATGACGGCGCTGTAGGGGTAGAAGGCTTGCGCCCATTCGGGAAGATAGCTGAGATGGGGAAGTCCGAAAAAAAGTTGAACACAAATTAAAAGTTGTGCTAGTATTAATAACTGTGAACGAAATGGGTCGATGCCCGAGTGGTTAATGGGGGCGGACTGTAAATCCGCTGGCTATGCCTACGTTGGTTCAAATCCAACTCGGCCCATCACATGACTCTAATTTTTAGGGGATGTGTGTATTAGAAGCGTCCATTACATCAGCCCGTGTAGCTCAGTGGTAGAGCACACCCTTGGTAAGGGTGAGGTCACGAGTTCAATCCTCGTCACGGGCTTTTGAGAAAGCTATACCCTTTTTATGTAGAGACGCGCCATGGCGCGTCTCTAGCACAGTTCGGAAATTCCTAATCGATTTGTCTACTGCTATATTTGTTGGAGGTGACAGATTAATGTTATGAAGACAAATATATGTCAGAAAAATGTTTAAACGCATCTGGAACCGCCTTTTTCAAGTCACCATCGTGCTTCTGGGGTTGTGGCTAGCCTGGGATTTGCTGGCTCACCTGGTTGCGGAAATTTTATGGTTCATTGAGCTTGACTATTTGTCAGCATTCTGGTTACGCTTGCGGACTCAGCTAGGTTTGTGGGCGTTTGTTGGCTGCTTATCCGCCGGATTTTTACTCAGTAACTTGTTTCTCGCCAATCGGCTGAAGTATCCCGCCGCCATCGCTAAGGAGGTTGGCAACCCCACTAGGATACCTCCGGGGACTACTCAACTCAATCCAACCCTATCAAAGACTCCTACACAAGACTCTACACCCTTAAACCTTGAAAAGGGAGCGTTAGCGCTGCGGTTAGGACTACTCTTGCCAATCGTACTATGCCTCGACGTACTCGTGGGGATAATGCTAATACACTACGGCGAAGTGGCTATCTCCCTTTGGCAACCTGATTTTAATTTGCCCAGTGTAACCCCACCCCTACCGCCTCCTTTTGATTGGAGTTCCATACACGATGTATTGCTACAGTTGCTGGTACAGATAATACAACTCATTGGTTTAGTCATCATTGTCATCGCATTGGTGGTTAATTCCCAATTCTGGTTAACGGTGATGGCTGTTGTTTTTTCAGTGGTTTTTGCCTTAGTGGTATCTGGACAATGGGGCAGGATTTTGCAGTATTTACAGCCAACCGCCTTTAACGCGAATGACCCTTTATTTGGCACGGATATTAGTTTCTATGTCTTTAAACTTCCGGTGTGGCAACTATTGAACTTTTGGCTGGGGGGGCTGTGTCTGTTTGGTTTAATTGCCGTAACCTTAACCTATTTGGTATCTGGAAATAGTCTATCTCATGGGCGGTTTCCCGGATTTTCTGATCATCAACTTTATCATTTACATGGATTGGGTTCTTTGGCGATGGTGACAGTGGCGTTCCAGTATTGGCTATCGCGCTATGAACTGCTGTATTCCACTCGTGGCGTTACCTATGGTGCTAGTTATACCGATGTTAAGGCGCAGTTACCGATTAATACAGGGTTAAGTGTTTTCGCCCTGGGGATTGCTTTATTTTTACTCCTGAGACCAATAATCGGGTTTAAGTCGCTGCACAGAAGTGGCAAGGGAACACTCTCCCTACTGGGATTGTATGTGATGATGGTCGCGATCGCAGGCTGGCTAATCCCGGCGACGGTGCAACAGTTTGGCGTGCAGCCGAATGAATTAGAACGGGAACGCCCCTATATTGAACGCAGTATCAAACTGAGTCGAGCCGCATTTGATCTGGATAGTATTAATGTAGAAATCTTTAACCCCGAAGGCGAACTAACCAGTGCTGATTTAGATGAAAATGTTTTAACGATTCGCAATATCCGCCTCTGGGATGCTCGTCCCATCCTGCAAACTAATCGTCAGCTACAACGTATCCGTCTCTACTACGAATTTGCGGACGCTGATATTGACCGCTACAGGCTACCGTTAGAAGTGTCTGGTGTTCCGCCTTCCTTTGCGGGAGAAGAAGGCGATGAACTAGAAGCAGAAGACACAGAGATTTCCCTAACTGTACCAGCACCCAGTTTTACGATTGAAAAGCAACAAGTGATTATTGCACCGAGGGAATTATCCTACGAATCAGTGCCCGAACAAGCCCAAACCTGGGTTAACCAACACTTAGTTTATACCCACGGCTATGGCTTTACGATGAGTCCTGTAAATCGGGTGGGTAGTGGCGGATTGCCTAACTATTTTGTGAAAGATATTGGCACCAGTGCTGATCCCGGTGTTGGCGGAGATTTATCCACATCTAGCCAACTGATTCGCGAAAGTATACCCATTGGTGCGCCCCGAATTTACTACGGACAACTGACTGAAAATTATGTGATGACTCCCACTAAAGTGCGGGAATTCGATTATCCCAGTGGTGAGGATAATGTTTACAATATCTACGATGGTAATGGGGGTGTTCTCATTGGTTCACGTTGGCGCAGGCTGTTGTTTGCCGAGTATCTCAAAGATTGGAAGATGCTGTTTACGGACAACTTTATGCCGGAAACCAAAGTATTATTCCGTCGCAACATCAACCAACGGATTCGGGCGATCGCGCCGTTCTTACGTTATGATCGCGATCCGTATATTGTCAGTGTTAATCCTCAGGGTGGGGAAACAGAAGCGGATCAAACCTATCTTTACTGGATTATTGACGCCTACACCACCAGCGAACATTATCCCTATTCTGACCCTGGTGATAATCAGTTTAACTATATCCGCAACTCGGTTAAAGTCGTCATTGATGCCTATCACGGCACTATTACATTCTATGTTGCTGACCCCGATGACCCAATTATTCAAACCTGGACAAAGATTTTCCCTACCTTATTTAAACCGTTAGATGCCATGCCTGAGGCGTTGCGACTTCATATTCGCTATCCGGTAGACATCTTCAGTGTCCAGTCGGAACGGTTGCTCACCTATCACATGACTGATCCCCAAGTATTTTACAACCGGGAAGACCAATGGCGGATTCCCCAGGAGATTTACGGAACTGAGTTACAACCTCTGGAACCGTACTACCTGATTATGAAACTGCCAACGGCTACGAATGAAGAGTTCATTCTCCTCCATCCCTTTACACCTCAGGCACGTAATAATTTAATTGCTTGGTTGGCAGGGCGTTCAGATGGTGAGAATTATGGCAAATTATTTTTATATCAGTTTCCTAAACAAGAACTGATTTACGGACCCGAACAAATTGAAGCCTTAATTAATCAAGATCCGGTCATTTCTCAGCAAATCTCACTGTGGAATCGTCAAGGTTCACGGGCAGTTCAGGGGAATTTGTTGGTGATTCCGATTGAACAATCCTTACTGTATGTCGAACCGCTTTACCTGGAAGCCGAACGCAATAGCCTACCTATTTTAGCACGGGTGATTGTTGTTTATGAAAATCGCATTATCATGGCGGAAAGTTTAGAAAAGGCGCTGGAGGGAATCTTTCAGGAACCTGAACAAGAACCCGCCCCCACGATTATTCGTCCCCTAGAGGAACCCCCTGTGCCGTTAGAGGGAGGATAACCAAGGCAGAAGGCAGATTAAAAACTACGCAAGTTTGAATGGCAAAGGCTAGTCTGTAAGTAGTCGGACTTTCATTAACCTTAACGGTTGAGATTAGGGAACAGGCAACAGGCTTTTATCTGCTAAGGAATAGCTTGATTTTTGAGGCGCGATCGCACTCTCTCCTTTCAACCTAACCTAAACAGCGATCGCACTCCTGTTATGCCACTCTTATCAATTCTCCCACCAACTTTGGGATATACGCCCTGGTGGGGATATTATGCTTTTTTTCAATAAGCGCGATCGCACTCCTGTTATGCTACTCTTATCAATTCTCCCACCAACTTTGGGATATACGCCCTGGTGGGGATATTATTCTTTAAACTAAGGGCGATCGCTTTAAAATAGAGGAAAATTGAACTATGGCCCTATGGTTCACCGTGAGGTAACGATGACTTCAAAAGATCTAATCTTACAAGAAATGGGAGAGGTTCCAGAGCCAATCTTGGCTGAGGTTCTGGACTTTTTGCGCTTTTTGAAAGCAACGCGACTTCAAACACCTCAAACAGTAACGATTGTTTCTTCAGCCGGGGAAACTAAGGTGGCTTTAGACTCATTGAAGCAGGAACTCCCAGAAATATCATGGCAAAGCGATTTAGCCAAGAACCCGATGGAGCAAGTCCGCCAAGAGTTAATCCTAGCACTTAGGAATAGCGGCTACAGTTCCTCAGAATCGATTGTCGGGTTAGTTCGTGACGTTAAGAGAGAGATGCTGGCTGAAGGGGAATCCCACTGAGATGGCTATACCATCACGAGTCTTTCTAGATACCAATGTCTATATTGTGGGAGTTGCCAATTCTACCAGTGCTGAATGGAAGATCTTACAGTGGTTAGGATTTGAATCTCGTCGTTCTGATGCGGCAGAGGTGGTGATTTCGGCAGTTGTCATTGAGCAAATTTTACGAGTTGCAAAGCGGTTAAAAAATAAAGATTGGGCGGGTAGTGTTGTTGCTCGTATTTGGCAGAATTTAAAGTTGCGTTATGTTCTGGTGAATGAACCGGGTTTCCAGCCGACAGATCCTTTTGTGTGGTTACCACGGGAAGATGTTGGTGTTTATCTGACCGCCAAATTTGGTGAAGCGGATTGTTTTATATCGTCGAATCATGAGCTGATTCGGGTGATAATAGCACAGACGGGTGAGTTTGAGTGCCTAAAACCTGTGGATTTCGTGAGCAGATATTTGGAGAGTGGCTCTTGAATTCAAGATTATTGATCGGCATGGTGATGTTGGGTTTCAGGCTTCCAACCAACCGACGAGGCGAGCGATCGCACTCTATTCCCAAATATTATAACCATGCGATCGCACTTTCTCCCTTCAACCTCACCCAAACGCGATTGAACTCTCTCCCTTCAACCTCACCCAAACGCGATCGCATTCTCTCCTTTCAACCTAAGCTAAACTATGATCGCGCCATTTTTTTGGTAAGCTTTTATCATAAGGAAATATATACACCTATAGCCTCAATGGGTAAACATTGAATTGTAACGTGAAAATAGAAGTTATTGTTCCCGATGAACTATTGACAACTCGACCCGAACCAAAGCCAGAGGACTTGCGGCGGCAAATCTTACTCTTAACGTTGGGTTCTTTATACCAATCCGGTGATATTTCAGGTGGATTGGCTGCCCAAGTCATGGGTTGTAGTCGTTGGCAGTTTTATCAATTGCTGTCTGACTCGGGATTCGCTGTGATTGATTACCCGGAGGAGGAATTAGAACGCGAGGGAGAGGTGAGTGCGGTTTGGTATGAGCAGGGGTAAACACGTTGAAGACTGTTGTTAACAGTACCCCCTTAATTGCCCTATCTATTACAGGTTATCTATTTCTGCTAAATCGACCGCCCTTTCTCAATATGACGTGCGCCCTATTGCAAACGTTGCGCCCAATGATATATTTGACCTTATAGACGATCGCGAATCGCACTCTCTTCCCCTCAACCTAACCCAAACGCGATTGCCTTCGGCACTAGCGAAGCTAATCACACTTGTTTAAGCGGATTGGCTTGGATCAGTTTTGGGAGGATGTAAACCTACTCTTTTCCATAGTTCTCGCGCACTTCGGATCGATTCCTCTTCTGGATAGCGGGTATCATTGAGATCAAGCCGATCGCACGTTGCTCGACCAATCGGGGTTGTTCCCAGGATTTCTTTCCCATCCGCACTCCAGATAAAATGGTCTGACCATTGTTGCTGACGCGGGTTAAAAAGAGAAACAATCGTTTCAGTGATGTGATCGTATCCAGCTACGAAATTATAGCGACGCTCGTTGCAACGGCGACAAGCAAAAGCCAGGTTATTCAAGTGATCTGAACCGTTAAGAGAACGCGGTAAAATATGATCAATCGTAAAACGAGTTGTGCAAATTTGTTCGGGAGAATGACAATATTCACACAATCCTTTGGCTCGCTCTCGCACTTGTTGGCGTACTGTCTCATTAACGGTCATTTTTGAGCGAGGAGCATAGCATTGATATGGGTAAAAATGCGATCAAGTTCGCCAATCGCTTCGAGTTCGCTGATTTCTTCTAAGGTTAGGCGATCGCTTTTTTTCTTTTCGAGTAGTTCTTCCATTCGGGATTGCAGATCCTCAGTAAATTTAAACAGCATAAGTTCTTCAACTCGCTGGAGTTTAATTTTACCAATTAGAGTAGAAGGTTTGATGGTAACGGAGGAAACCATATTCAGTCTGATACCATTGAGAGGGATATTATAATTCTACATAGTTAATTGCGCGATCGCGTCTTTTTTCTGGTATACTTTCACCATGGAAAAATGTGTCCGCCTGTAGGGGCGATCGCACTTTCTCCCCTCAACCCAACCCAAACGCGATCGCCTTCGGCACAAGCGAAGCTTATCGCACTATCTTCCCAAATCTTATAACCCCGCGATCGCATCCCTTCTATTCAACCCAATCACCAAGCGAATTCCCTGGTAGCCGTTAAAGGTGAAATATGTCATGCTTCATTTCGTTCCTCCGCTTCGCGGAGGAACGAAACGAAGCATCTGTCCAAATACTCGACAAGGCGTACCAATAACGTGATAGAACACAACTTGGTTTTTTTGTATGCTGATTGGGAAGTGTACGCCCGGTTGGGGATGTTATGATTTTTTTCAATAAGCGCGATCGCGCCATTTTTTTGGTAGGGTTTTATCATAAAGAAATATATACACCTATAGCCTCAATGGGTAAACATTGAATTGTAACGTGAAAATAGAAGTTATTGTTCCGGATGAACTATTGACAACTCTACCCGAACCACAGCCAGAGGACTTGCGGCGGCAAATCTTACTCTCAACCTTGGGTTCTTTATACCAATCCGGTGATATTTCAGGTGGATTGGCTGCCCAAGTCATGGGTTGTAGTCGTTGGCAGTTTTATCAGTTGCTGTCTGACTCGGGATTCGCTGTGATTGATTACCTAGAGGAGGAATTAGAACAAGAGGGAGAGGTGAGTGCAGTTTGGTATAAGCAGGGGGAAACACATTGAAGACTGTTGTTAATAGTACCCCCTTAATCGCCCTATCTATTACGGGTTATCTATTTCTGCTAAATCAACTGTTTGAGCAGGTGGTTGTGCCTGTCTCGGTTTATGAAGAAGTAGCATTACAGGGAGAGGAACGTCCAGGTGCTGAGGCGGTTGCTCAAGCCAATTGGTTAGTGATTCAAGCGCCAGAGCGTTCTCTGTTATTATCGGCTGAATTAGTGCAACTTGATCGGGGTGAACAGGATGTGATAATACTTGCTCAGGAAATTAAAGCGGACTGGGTTTTGATTGATGAGAAGTTAGCCCGACGGGTTGCTATTGGTTTAGGTTTGCAGGTTAAGGGAACCTTAGGAGTGTTGCTAATTGCCTATCGAATGGGTCTGATTTCTAAGGAAGCATCAATAAAAGCCGTGCAGGATTTAGCGAGTAGTTCGGTGCGTCTAAGTTCGCGCTTACGGGAATGGTTTATAGCACAATTGGGTTGATGAAAATAGTGGAGAAATTGAGCTACTCTTTTACTCCTCTTTTGCGATCGCACTCAAACCAAATCCATGCGATCGCGCCTTTTTTCTGGTATACTTTTATCATGGAAAAATGTGTCCGCCTGTAGGGGCGCACGCCCCGTGCGCCCTATTGCAAACGTTGCGCCCAATGATATATTTGACTTTATAGACGATCGCGATCGCACTCTCCTCCCAAATCTGATCACTCCGCGATCGCACTCTATTCCCTTCAACCTAACCTTAACGCGATTGCCTTCGGCACAAGCGAAGCTGATCGCACTCTCTCCTTTCAACCTAACCCAAACAGCGATTGCCTTCGGCACAAGCGAAGCTGATCGCACTCTCCTCCCAAATCTGATCACGCCCGCGATCGCACAATCTGCCTTCAACCCAATCACCAAGCGAATTCCCTCGTAGCCGTTAAAGGTGAAATATGTCATGGTTCGTGGAGTCCGTAGCGAAGCGGAGGAACGAAACGAAGCATCTGTCCAAATACTCGGCAAGGCGTACCAATAACGTGATAGAATGCAACTCGGTTTTTTTGTATGCTGATTGGGAAGTGTACACCCGGTTGGGGATGTTATGCTTTTCTCCAAGCGCGATCGCACTCTATTCCCTTCAACCTAACCTTAACGCGATTGCCTTCGGCACAAGCGAAGCTGATCGCACTCTCCTCCCAAATCTGATCACGCCCGCGATCGCACTCTCTCCTTTCAACCTAACCTAAACAGCGATTGCCTTCGGCACAAGCGAAGCTTATCGCACTCTATTCCCAAATTAAATCACCGCGCGATCGCATCCCATCTCCTCAACCCAATCATCACGCGAATTCCCTCGTAGCCGTTAAAGGTGAAATATGTCATGCTGAGTGAAGTCCTCCGCGAAGCGGAGGAACGAAACGAAGCATCTGTCCAATTATGACCGCGAACAGTATATGCTTTAATCCAAGGCGATCGCACTTTTATATGCTAACCTTGCCAATTCTCCCACCGATTTTGGGATGATGCGCCCTGTCGGGGATGTTATGCTTTTCTCCAAGCGCGATCGCACTCTCTTCCCAAATTAAATCACCCCGCGATCGCACTTCCTCCCCTCAACCTCACCGGGTCTTCCGTAGTTGGTGTGCTAAATTGTTAGTTGGAGTTGCTAAAATATTGGGCAGCAAGAGCTTTAGCCATTTATTCCCTAATTTCAAGTTGTTTTTAGAGGCTTAGGCGCTACAGTCCTTATGGAGCTTGATTTTGAGATATTAAAACTGATAGTTTGGCACACTAAGTCCGGAAGACCCAAACGTTTTAGGGCAAGAGATTAACAAGAATTGTCAGTTCAGCATTTGTAAAGGATATTGCATTTGTTTGTCTACGGTCATTTGGAAAAAACTGCACTACGCGTACCATTCCTCTTTCGACTGTTAGCTTTAAGGCTACATCCAATGGCCACGATGGATATCGATGCAAACCAATCCGCTGGAACTCCCTCGTTTATTAACGAAACTAAGTCATCTGGGCGAGAGAATTTAAACAGGGCTGCAACCCAATATTCAAATTTAGAAAATAAATGAGCTGCTTCTATGAAGTTTTTCTTTGTCAATTCGTATTTTGTCTTTGCACCTGAATATTTTTCATTCTTCTCAGCCATGAATCCTTTTTTTGAACCGGTTGCTCTTTTCCAACAATCATCTTCTTTAAAACGTTGTACTATGTAATTTTGTTGCTGGCTATCCAGGGGAGATATTGACGACAAAGGAGCAACCTTGGTTTTCTGGTCACGTTGCCCCTGAATGTCGTCGGTGTTGTCCCCCTGCTGTATCTATTGGGTCAACCCTATCAAGACACCCAGTTGATGCACTTGATTCAACCCCTAGACACAGCGATTCCGGCTACCCTGCAACCCTCTCATCAACAAATCGCCGATCGCATCGCCCAGTTATGGCAGACTAATCCTAATACTATCGGGGAATCCACCAACGAGGCGGGTGTTGAATCCCTGTTATCTGCCCCTCGCCTTCCAGATGTAGAGACGCGCCATGGCGCGTCTCTACAACCCATCATCCAACTGTGTAACACTACCCCCAGCGCCGCCAGTGCCATCATCACCACCGTCGCCTCCCTCCTCAATCGCCCCCTCAAACGCCTAGAAGCCCATCGCCTCCCCACCTCTCTCCCAGACGTCTCTCACCTCATCCGCCGTTGGCACCGCGATGCACTCCTCACTCAGAGTATCCTCCTCCTAGATTGCCAGGAGTTCAACACCAGCCATACCCCCCATATCGAGGCACTCTGCCACTTCCTCAAAGCCATCCACACCCCCCTGATTATCAGTACCCCCGAACGCCTCCCTTCCGCCCAACGCCCCTTCATCACCACCGATATCCCCGCCCTCTCCCATCTCGAACAACTCCACCTCTGGCACACCCACCTGGGGGAAACCGCCAGCCAACTCAATGGCGAAATCCCCGCCATCGTCGCCCAATTCAACCTCACCCACACCGATATCCAAGCCGCCTGCATCGCCTTCCACTCTGATATCGCCCAACTGGAAACCCAAGCCAAACCCAAAGGGCGTAAACAAACCCCCGCCGACACCCAACCCCAACTCTCACTCCTCACCTCCCACCTCTGGGATATCTGTCGCATCCAATCCCGCCCCCGTTTAGAAGATTTGGCACAACGCCTAGAACCCACCGCCACTTGGGATGATTTTGTCCTCCCTGAACCCGAACTTAAACTCCTCAAAGACATGGTAAATCAGGTGCGCCAACGGGTTAAAGTGTATACAGAATGGGGATTTGCCCAGAAAAGTAATCGGGGTTTGGGTATCAGCGCCCTATTTGCCGGACAAAGTGGTACAGGGAAAACCATGGCGGCAGAAGTCTTGGCAAATGAATTACGCTTAGATTTATATCGAATAGACCTGTCTGCCGTTATCAGTAAATATATCGGCGAAACGGAGAAAAATCTGCGCCGTATCTTCGACGCCGCCGAAACTGGAGGCGCAATTCTCCTGTTTGACGAAGCCGACGCCATCTTTGGCAAACGTACCCAAGTCAAAGACTCCCATGACCGCCATGCTAATGTAGATGCTGTAGGGGCGAGTCGCTGAATTCTCGTTAAGGGCAAATCCATTAATTTCCTCGACTCGCCCTAGTATCGTGAAAAGGGAAGACATTAATTGGTTCAAGGAAGCTTTATTGTCAGTTCACCCGGAAAGAAAGGGTAACTTGGTGGGTTACGGCGGACATAAGATTATCGGGTTTGTTTCTCTATTAAGCACCGCCTAACCATTGGTGGGTTACGGCGGACATAAGATTATCTAGTTTGTTTCTCTATTAAGCACCGCCTAACCCACCCTACGGGTTAAGATTAATTTTGGTCTATAGGACGGCACATTTTCCCATGATATAAAAGTACCGAAAATCCGTGAAAAAGTCAAGGGTTAATTCGGCTTTTTTTCGGGACTTATTTTATGGGTTATGTGTAAGGACAAAGGACAAAGGACAAATGACAAAGGACAAATGACAAATGACTAATAATGATTCCCCACCTTACGATGATGTACCGCCGTCATCGCATCCGTCTTAGAAACTCGTCCCGCCGAAACTGTGGCATAAATAGTCCAGTGATCGCCACAATCTAAGCGGCTTTTCACTTCACATTCCATATAGGCTAAAGCATCAGCTAAAATCGGAGAACTATTGCTGGCAGAATAGGTTTTAATCCCCTCAAAACGGTTTGCACCGGGCGGGAAACGCTTGAGGAAATGCTTCATCAGCCCTTGATAACTTCCGGCTTCCAAGACATTAAGAACAAAGCGATCGCCCACATACAAAAACGACTCGATCGCCCGATCCTTTGCCACCGCCACCGATACGCCCAGGGGTTTAAATGACGCTTGCGCTACCCACGACGCTACCATCGCACTGCTGATATTCCCCTTTTTGGCAGTAATAACATAGAGCCCACTGCTGATTCGCCCCAAGGCTTTATCCAAATCACTATCCAGGGACTTCGTTTGCTTAATCGTGCGATCGCGTGACAGCCATTGTCCTAAATCCGTCCCCGCTTCTTCACATAACTGATAAACCCGTTCATTCGGTGTATCTTTGACTAAAATCGGCGGGAATCCTGGCGTTAGTCCTAAATCCCGAAACTTATTCACCAACAGATACGCCGATTCACTCTCAAGAGCCCCCGATTCAAACACACCAAACGACTGCTTCGGATTCGTCGCCCCCAAAATTGTACCCATCGCGGTTTGGGCGACAGCAGCAACGTCTCCCGTCGTCGGCGGTGTACCCATCACCACCCCAGACGCAATACTCATCAATTCCTTAATCTCTTGCGGATCAGCCGATCGCAAGTCCATCATATCCACCGCTACACCCGTCTTGGTAATTCCATGGGCAATCGCTTGGGAGAGGCGATCGCTATATCCGTAATCAGAGATGTAAAATACAGCAACAGTCGTGTCAGCTTTTGCCTGTTCCTCACTCCAACGCCGATACCGTCCCGTGAGTTCACTCAGATTGTGATAGAGTAAGGGACCATGACCTGTAGCAATGGTGCTAATTTCAGGTAACTTGTCCATCCGTTTCAGGGCGGATAGCACCGAACGGGCATTGGGACCCATTAAACAGTCATAGTAATATTTAAAATCGGCTTCGAGCAGGTCTAAATCTTCATCAAACGTGTAATCATCACAATAGTGCATCCCAAAAGCATCACAGGTAAACAGAACCTGGGTTTTGGTATCGTAGGTGAAAATCGTATCGGGCCAATGGAGATTCGGGGCAATTACTGCTTCCAGGATATGCCCATTTCCCAAATCAACGCGATCGCCATTTTTGACGATTTGCGATTGAAACGGCTGATTCACCCAATTTTCCAGGAATTGGATCGCCACTTTTGACCCAACCACCGTAATATTGGGGGCAAGTGCCAGAATATCTTTAACTAAGCCACTGTGATCCGGTTCTGTGTGGCTAACTACCAGATAATCTAATCTGGCTGGGTCAATTAATCCCGTCAATGTATCGAGATAGAGTTGGCGAAACTTTTCATGAGACGTATCCACCAACGCCGTTTTTTCACTCTGAATCAGGAACGAGTTATAGGTCGTACCATTCTGTAACCCAAATTCTATATCAAAGCGATCGCGATCCCAATCCAGCGATCGGATTGCTATGGTATCCGGGGCAATTTCGGCGGTTTGCATCGTCAACCGACGCTGAATTCCCTCTGCTACTGCGACCATCCGTTGTCTCCTTTCTTATATCAACTTCATTTACTCTGCTTTTTAATTATCTTTACATATCAATTCAAATTTTGAGATTTAAATCGTTTATACAAAAGATTAAAACAGTATTCAGCAAGTCCTAGACAGACGAGGTGCGGTGCGATCGGGTGATGAGTTAGGCTCGATCACGAGAACCCTGTCCCGATTCAGGTGACGTTGAGGGAGAGGGGTGATATCGCGGACTCGATTAAAATCCAGGTATTTTGCTGATGAAGAGTCGTTCGGCTGCTAACCAAGGCGTACAGCTAGACCAATTAAAAGCCAATGTGATCCTGCGTGGCTCCATTTTTCCAGAACCCGTGCAAGTAATCATGGCGATGCCGATGGGGGAGTCGGTTAAACTGATTGCTAAAGGATTAACCACGAATGAGTATAAAACGGCGGAACGGTTGAAGCAGGATTATTGGTTGTATGTGGTGTTTAATTGTGCCACTACGCCAGAGGTGCATCCGATACAAAACCCAGTAACATTAGGATGGGAACCGTTGGTTAAAATTGAGCATTATCACGTTTCGGCTGAGAAACTATTAGAGGTAGAGGAATAGCGGGTATCTTTTATGCAATTACAGACACAAAAACGCTACTACACCCCAGAAGAATACTTGGAACTAGAGGAGAAAGCGGAGTATAAGCATGAATATCGCGATAGAGAAATTGTACCGATGACGGGTGGGACAACGAATCATAATGAAATTGCGTTGAATTTTGCCGCCAACTTAAAGTTTGGTTTGAGAGGGCAAAATTATCGCGTCTATATCGGGGATGTGCGGTTATGGATACCTCGTTATCGTCAGTACACCTATCCTGATGTGATGGTTATTGAAGGAGAACCGATTTATACGGGAACGGGGACAACGACGGTGATGAATCCCTCGTTGATTGTTGAGGTATTATCCAAATCAACGAAGAATTATGATTTAGGCGATAAGTTTATTTTCTATCGGTCGATTCCAGAGTTTAAGGAATATATTTTGATTGACCAAACCAAATATCATGTGATGCAGTATGCCAAAAATACTGAGGGTCAATGGTTCTTAAGTGAGCAGGAATCAGCCGAGGCGGTTCTTGAATTAAGGTCAATCGAGTTTCAGATCAATTTGAGCGATATTTACGAAAACGTCAATTTTGCCGATTAGGACTGAATATCATAATCAACATCAAGCTGATTAACCACACTCATCGCGCCAGCTTCGTAGGCTTCTTCCGTGGCTTGATTGCGTTCATACCAGGTATCCACATTACCCGTTAACGTGGCAACTCCATTATTCACCGCCACATCTACTTGATTCGCTTCCACATAGGGATCACGCTCAAGCGCATTATTCACATTGGTGGTAATCTGACTCTGAGTTACCTCGTCAACAGGTTGTACATTAATCTGGTTTTCCACGTTCCAGACACCCACCGTATTACTCGCATCTTGTGCCGCCGCTTTCTTAGCTTTCAGATTATCAACGTTACCCGTGAGCATAACCTCACCATTATCTACAGCCACATTCACATTAAAGCTAGCCACACGTTTAATAAAGGTCTATACGCTATGTTCTATCAAAATTCACAAACGTCAAAAAACTCCCTGACACGAGGGCTATCTGTGCTAGCGGCTGGTTCTGCATTGGTGTTCGGTACACCGTTGCTTGTACCTGAGGTGGCACAGGCTCAAAACCAGATGGTAGTCGCTCAGACGGCTACTATTCCAGCAACGAGCGCTCAAAGCCAGACGCTACAGAGGCAAGCATTGGGGTAAACCGATCAAGTCACTCCTCAAAGGCTTGCCAATTAATCTAGCTCATGCGATCGCGCTCCCGAATGCTCAACTCCAGTATGTATCGTCTGAGTCTGACTCTTGGTCAGCAGAAGCGGTTTGATTTCGTACCTCGGTGTCTTGGTCATCGCCTGAACCCTGTCGGATTTGACGACATCTAGAAAGGAGTTCTTCAAGATTTTCTTCCATATTTTTTAGATCAAGTAGCTGGAGTTGGTTAGAAAAGGACATTTTTTTAATTCTCTTAACTGTTTACCCTTGCCTATTTCCAGTATTCCAGACTGACTAAGAAATTCAGTGTATTACCTGTGTTTTTTTTGTAAAGTTATCGCTAAAAAATGATAAAGCTAATAATTCTCAATAAAATTTAATTCGATTATTCTTTCAATAATTAGATAAATCAAACTTAAATCATAAGTTGTCCATAGAGAATTTTGCGGTGGTATTTGCCCTCAATAGGGTATTCCCAAAATACCAATCGTTTCGGCTATACATCTTCGCCTGCAAGATTCTTAGTTATAGCCACAAAATTAATTCCCAAAAAAATTAAGTGGCGATCGGCAACAAGATCAGGATAAAATTTAGGAGAACGACTATGTAAATAGTCGAGTAATAAGTCAGCGTCTCCACCCGTTAAAGCAATTGGGCTGTTAGGGAAGCGATGCAACCAATCGGCAATAAACTCTCGAATTCCTGCTAATAGAGTATAAATAACGCCACTTTCAATCGCGGTCAAGGTATCTATCGCCCAACGGTTAGGTAATTGGCGCTTAAGTGAGATAGACGGTAAGGCGGCTGTGTTGTGGGCTAAGGATTCGAGTTGTAATTTGAGTCCGGGTAAAATAGCGCCGCCGACAAGATGGCGATGATCATCGACACCCGTAAAGGTTAACGCTGTCCCCGCATCAATCACCAGCACGGGATAATTATAGGTTTCCCCCGCCCCTAACACAGCCAGGGCGCGATCAATGCCCAAGGTGGGATAGACGCCTAAAAGCGGTACATCCTCTAGAGTAATAACGTGGGCAACTGGATAAGTTTGCCACAATGGAGTTTGCTCAGGAATGACTGAAGCGATATAAAGGGGTAGGTATGGATTGGAAGAGTACCAAGAAAGGAAAGGTTTACCGAAGATAGTAGTAGGTAGAAGACCAGATGTCCAGTGTTGGATGATCGATTCCACCTCGGCTGCTGGGAAATGCTGGGTATCCCAAGCCTCTTGGAGAGTATCTCCCACAAACCAAGCCCAGTGCAGCCGAGAGTTACCAATCATCAATGCGACATAGTGGTCTTGGAGATTCATGGTCAGTTAGAATTGCTTAGACGTTGAGGATTAAAAATGGGATAGGTTGAATGTATACCATTGGCTGCCATAAAAGTTTCAAAATTACCGATGACCAATTCTGTTAGATGTTTGACTTAATCCCGATTCACTTCTAAAAGCAGCAGTTGATCTCCTAAATCCCCAAAAGCATTGATTGGCTGATCTACCCATTATTAATCAACTGCATCTATTGTTAGGGAAGGGAATAATCTGCCCAATTATAGGTTGATCCTGATCAGGCGCAAATGCGATAAGTAATTAGATCCATCTTACGGCTTAGGAAAAAGGTTGCCTTTAGCTTGAGTATTTTATAGTGATGGAGTAAGGAGGTTCACCCATGTATGTACCCGTTTGGCCCGGTAAAAGTTACCCTTTAGGAGCAACCTGGGATGGTAAAGGCACAAATTTTGCCTTGTTCAGTGAAAACGCAACGGCTGTCGAGCTTTGTTTATTCGATGATGAGGATGAGGAGACACGCTTCGAGTTGACGGAAGTCAGCAACTTCGTCTGGCATGGTTATTTACCGGGTATTGGTCCAGGACAACGGTACGGTTTCCGCGTCCATGGTCCCTTTGCACCGGAGGAGGGTCATCGCTTCAATCCCAATAAAATGCTCATTGACCCTTATGCTAAGGCATTGGATGGCGAGATTGGCTACGGGGAGGAAATCTTTGGTTATCCGTGGGACGATCCAGAGAAAGACTTGGTATTGTCTGAAATTGATGATGCTCATCTGGTTCCCAAATCTGTCGTTGTCGATGAATCCTTTGACTGGGAAGAGGACGAACTGCTGCAACGACAGGCTCACGAAACGATTATTTACGAAACCCATGTTAGGGGCTTCACTAAGCTAAACCCAGACATCCCCGAACCCCTACGCGGAACTTATGCGGGACTCGCGCATCCTGCCGCGATCGCGTATCTTCAGACGTTGGGGATTACGGCAGTAGAATTGCTCCCGGTGCATCACTTCTTGTCCCAACCCGGACATTTAGTGGATAAAGGGTTAAAAAATTACTGGGGGTATGATTCTATCGCCTATCTCGCGCCCCATGCTAACTACAGCGCCAGTGGCACCCAAGGGGAACAGGTGCGTGAGTTTAAGGAAATGGTCAAGGCGCTACATAAAGCGGGGATTGAGGTGATTCTGGATGTCGTTTACAATCATACGGGCGAAGGCAATCATCTCGGTCCCACGCTTTCCCTGCGCGGCATTGACAATGTGGCATACTACCGTCTCATGGAAGATGACCCTCGCTACTACATGGATTTTACCGGGTGTGGTAATTCCCTGAACGTGCGTCATCCCCAAGTCCTGAAGCTAATTATGGACAGCCTGCGGTATTGGGTGCTACAGATGCATGTGGATGGCTTCCGCTTTGACTTAGCCTCGGCGTTGGCGCGAGAACTCTATGAGGTGGATAGTCTGGCGGCATTCTTTGATATTATTCACCAAGACCCGGTTCTGTGCAATGTGAAGCTGATTGCTGAACCCTGGGATGTGGGTATGGGCGGCTATCAAGTGGGTAAATTCCCTTTGTTGTGGTCCGAGTGGAATGGGCAATATCGGGATACCGTGCGCGACTTTTGGCGTGGTGAAGATAGTAGTTTAGCCGAATTTGCCTATCGCTTTACCGGAAGTTCTGACTTGTATGAGTCCAACGGACGCCGACCGAGTGCTAGCATTAACTTCATTACCGCCCATGATGGGTTTACCCTGAATGACATCGTAAGTTACAACGAAAAGCATAACGAGGCAAATGGGGAAGAAAACCGGGATGGGGAAAGTCATAACCGTTCCTGGAATTGTGGGGCGGAAGGCGAAACCGATGACCCAGAAATTCTCCAGTTAAGGAATAGACAGCGGCGCAACTTTTTGGTAGCGTTGATGCTATCCCAAGGCGTCCCCATGCTACTAGGCGGCGATGAAATTGGGCGATCGCAAGGGGGGAATAATAATGCCTACTGTCAGGATAGTGAAATCTCCTGGTTTGATTGGGATTTACCGGAGGAAAATGCGGCACTCTTAGACTTTACCCGTCAACTGATCTATTTTCGCCGCCAGCATCCGACATTCCGGCGACGCAAGTGGTTTCTCGGTCGAGCGATTCACGGTTCTAGCGTTAAGGATATTAGTTGGTTCAACCCCGATGGCGGCGATATGACCGAGGATCAATGGATGGCGGGGTATACCAAGGCGATCGGTATTTTCTTAAATGGTGAAGAAATTGCCACGCCGGGAGAGGAGGGGGAACGAGTCATGGATGAGAGTTTCTTCATCTGCTTCAATGCTCACTATGAGATGATTGAATTTACGCTCCCCCCAGGATTGCAAGCCAGAGAATGGGTGGTGGTGATTGACACCGACAAGCCTCGCTTTGTCGAGGAAGAAATCATCTATACCGAGGATAAGCCGATTCCAGTTATCGCGCGATCGATGATGGTGTTACGACGGCGATAAGGTGAGTAGAGACGCGCCATGGCGCGTCTCTACCTGTGCTGAAAAATGCTGTATAGCACCCGACATTGTCTCTGCACTGCGGAGACAATTGACCTGGACACACATCAAAACCCTGATGTATATCGATGATCCCCTAAAACGAGACTTCTACATCGAAATTTGTCGCTTTAATTGTGTCCATCTACTTATAAACACAAATAATGCCATCATTGTGTAGGGGCGACCCGCTTGCACCAATGAACAACTTTATCCATTCAATTTACTCGGGTCGCCCTGTCTTCTAAGCAAGCGTTACAACAAAAAGAATCGAATGCAAATTAATAAAATTGTAGGGTGCGTTAGCGCAGCGTAACGCACCATCTTACTAAATTGCAGTTACTCGCTCGGTGGGCAAGAGCAACAAACGATAACATCGGCATTTCAATGTTTATAGTCTTGCCCACCCTACAATAAAACGAGATGGATAACCGATTACATCTCGCGTACTAGGGGTTTCCCATCTTTCACTTCACCGACTAGCACCACATTAGCCACACCGACAAATAAACCATTCTCTAAAACACCAGGAATATTATTAATCGTCTTTTCTAATTCACCTGGATTATCAATCGAATCAAAGGTAACATCAATCACCATATTTCCCTGATCGGTTACCACGGGTCCCGCTTTCTTAACCCCCATCCGCAATTCGGGTTTGCCCCCCAGTTTCTCAAGCGCCCGCATCACTGGGACATACGCCATCGGAATAACTTCTACAGGCAGTTTAAACGTGGAACCCAGCCGCTCAACTAGCTTACCACTATCAACAACCACAATAAATTGAGCGGCGAGAGAATCCACCACTTTCTCACGAGTATGTGCTGCACCACCGCCTTTAATCAAATTCTTTTGCGGATCAACTTCATCAGCGCCATCAATGGCAACATCAATATGATCCACCGCATCTAAGCTAGTTAAGGGAATACCATGCTCTTTCGCTAACACTTCTGCCTGAAATGATGTGGGAATTCCCTTAATATCTTTCAGATCACCTTTTTTGATGCGATCGCCGATATACTGAATCGCATACGCCGTGGTTGAACCTGTACCTAAGCCAACAATTGTCCCGGATTGCACCCGTTCAGCCGCTGCTTTACCGACTTCTTGCTTCATCACCTTAACGGGGTCAGTTTCTGCACTCATACTAAAATGTCCTTCTTGGTTATGAATTACTGGGGATTGGGCTTATGTCATCGTTGGTTTAACGATGCCCAGATTTCAGGGTGTCACCCCAGAAGTAAGGGTATCATTGTCAGTCGGTATTTAGCGAATCAACATTATAGCTGTCGCCATAAAGTCATAAAGTTAGGACTTTCTTTAACGGCTGAAACACCACGTACCAATCATAAACCTTCTGCCTTCTGCCTTTTGCTATACCTGGAATTTGGCAACAAAGACGGACACGGTAAATTGGCAGCAGAACAGACTGCGTTTACCGTGTCCTACGGTTAGCGCGGGTTGTCTAACGCCGCTTTTGTCACTAGACGAGTTCAGTGGGTTTGGCTTTTGATTCAGACAAACTCTAGGAATTATTCGGTTGCGCCGATAATCGTTCCTTAAGTTTTGCCAAATCATCCGCCCACCGGGGGTCAGGTTGAACTGAACCCGAATCGGGTGTTGGAGAAGAACTCCGTTTGGCTTTTTTACCCCCTGGCCGACGTCCGGGGGTACTGCCACCTCCAGATGAGCGAGGTTCCTCCTCATTGGCACTTTTTGACTTGGGCTGGGCTTTTTCGATTTTCAAGGCACTGTCTTTAAAGACGTGACCGTTGAATTTCTCAATAATTTGCTCAGCCAACTCATCATTGGGAACGGTGACAAAACCAAATCCGCGACATTTCCCCGTTTTGCGATCTTTAATCACTTTGGTGGAAACCGAGGGACTGGCTTCGGCAAAAATGGCTTGCAGTTCATCGCGATCAACGGGTTCTTTTGGCAGGTTGCCAACGTAAAGACGAACGGACATGAAGGATACCTCCAGATGTGATTGAAATTTGAATCCATGAGCATACACCAGCAATTGGATTGAAACAGGATAGAGGAAAGGAATGAACGATTTCTACGTCCAGATAATTTTCCACTGATCCTGACCAACCTCAACAGCACAGACTGATGTAGTAAAATCAAACTCTTTTGACCATTTACACGGTTTAGCTACGACCCCTTTGTGAACTCTGGGTCGTCATATCAGGTTTGAAGCTAATGCTTTGGCTCGTAACTCTAATTATTACAGAATATTTACACTATTGTTAACCTAACACGAGTTGCCGCAGGCAAGCTAGTATATCAGAAAGATTGGGGTTTTTTACCAGATGTGAGTGATTTAGCCGCTTTGTCAATGCGGTGAAGTTGGGGAAGTTGGGGAAGTAGAGACGTGCCATGGCGCGTCTGGGAGCTGAGAGAGCTGGGAGGGAAGAAATTAAATGAGGACTTGAGGACTTATCCGAGCAGTATGGGGACTCGTAAGTACAAACAGTGGCGGATACTATGAGAGAGGGGCGTGGTAAAGGATTCAACTGATGCGATCGCGCCCCCTAATGATTCAACCTTCCCCTTCAACTCATCGGTTTGCTCTTCACTCCAATGACCCCGATATAAAATCCCTAACCCTCCCGGCTTCAGAAAGGGGAAAGCGTAGCCAGCACAAGCCGATGCCGAACCCACCGCCCGAACTAGGGCAATATCATACTGTTGGCGATGCTGACGCTGTTGTCCTAAGTTTTCCGCTCGACCGACTACAGTAGTCGCATTGGGGAGAGATAACTGGGGAATCAGGGAATCAAGAAAGGTAATTTTCTTGCGGGTTGAATCCAGTAACGTTACCGAACTTGAAGGAAGCGCGATCGCAACAGGCAATCCCGGAAATCCTGCACCCGTACCAATATCAATAATATTGAGCGGTTTCTCCTCCTCTGACAACAGCGAAGCCACACCTCGCAACGAATCCCATAAATGTTTTTCCCAAAAATCCTCCGGTTGGGTGATGCGGGTTAAATTCAACTGGCGATTCCCTGCCAAAATTCCAGCATACAAGTGCTGAAACTGCTGGTGTTGACTCGGATTCGGTTGCCAATTTAAGGTTTCTTGCCAAACCTCAACCATTTCCGGAAGCAGTTGTTGATCGTTCATTAATATCATGTCCACGAAGGACAAACAAATGACGAAGGACAAATGACCAATGACGAAACAATCTCCGTTAAAATCATAATCACCCGCGTCTTGATGAGAGAACAAACTTTTCTGTGTAATCAGTGTGTGAATAAGCTCTCACCTCCCTACCCCCATCTGGATAATAAATCCGTGAAATCAGTGTTTTGACTAATGACTCGTAACCACCGCCTTTTGTCCCAGACTCGCTGGGTCAACCGAGTTCAGTTCACCCTGTTGGATTGTCCAACAGCAGTCAGCAATTTGCAATAACTCACCCGCATCGTGAGTCACCACCAGTAATGTCCAATGAGACTTGAGTTTTAAGAGCAAATTCGCTAACTGGCGGCGCATTGACCAATCTAGTCCCGCCGTGGGTTCATCTAACATCAATACAGTCGGTTGGCGAATTAACTGAACCGCTAAGGCTAAACGCCTTTGTTGACCGCCACTGAGCGCATGAGGAGAGGTATACAGCGAAATCTCACCCAGTCCCACTTCAGTTAACGCTTCCTGAACCCGTTCTGAACCCAATTCCGGGTGTCCCATCCGCAATTCCTCTAGTACCGTAGAGCCACAAAAATGGCGTTCAGGAAACTGAAACACCAATCCGGCTAGTTGTTGTAAGTGATCAGGAGTTAATCCCTGTTCACCCCAGAATATATCGCCCGATGTGGCTTGAGCTAAACCTGCCAAAATTTCCAATAAGGTGGTTTTGCCAGAACCACTGCGACCGATGATCAGTCCGAGTTGTTGTGGTGCTAGGGTTAGAGTCAAACCTTTTAAGATCGCGGTGGGAGTAGCGGGGGGGTGATAGGTGATATTTTTGAGATAAAGCATCCAAATCCGTTAAGCAAAAAGATGTTCGGATCTTCTTCATTGTGGCATCGATTGTCTTAGGATGAATGGCACTGAAAATTTGCATTGTGAGATCGCCAAAACCTTTGATATGCCGTAGGGTGGGTTTCGACTTCGCTTAACCCACCAGACTTAAGCTTACTTTTGGTCCTCTCTCCAAACCTCTCTCCTGAAGAGAGAGAAGGCTTTGAATTCTCCCCCTGCAATCAATAAAAGCAAAGCATCCTCTGTTCTCCCCCTTCCGTGCAACAAGAGCTCTCGCATCCTCTATCCTCCCCCGTGCCAAAAAAGCTCTCGCATCCTTTCTCCTCCCCCATGAAACAAAAGCTCTCGCATCCTTTCTCCTCCCCCATGAAACAAAAGCTCTCGCATCCTCTGTCCTCCCCCATGCAACAAAAGCTCTCGCATCCTCTGTCCTCCCCCATGCAACAAAAGCTCTCGCATCCTCTGTCCTCCCCCCTCTTGTAGGGGGGAACGAGGGGGGTAGGGGGGAACGAGGGGGGTAGGGGGGAACGAGGGGGGTTGGGAAGGGGGCTGGGGGGAAAGGGTTTGATATCGATTTTTCTAAATGGCGTGAAAAGTCAGGACTTAAGTCAGTGACATTCGTCTAGGATTGCGGACGGAACCTCAAATTTCCCCTAACGTCGAACGTTAAAGACATTAGTTATAGTGAAGACGATGAATCATTGGTTGCCAACCCCGCGACGAACTGTAAATGCCTTAGCTGGTGCAGCTATTATGGTTGTCAGTTGCTGGGTGACTCCGAGTTTAGCGGGTGATCCGTTTCGTCCCAGTAATCCCCGCAATATTGGTGATAATACGGAAGCCGCATTTGAATCAATTTTTAAACAAGGAGATTATAAAACCGCGAAGGACTACCTTCAGCAAGCGGAAGCCAGTGAAGGAACTGATCCGTTAGTCTATGCCATGCTAGCCGCGATCGCGTACACTGAGCGAGAGTTAGAAGCCCTGAATACTTACGCCACAAAAACCCGAACCACGGCTGAACAACTGATCATATCCGATCCACTACGCGGTAATCTTTACACTGCTGTCGGTCACTTTTTAGAAGGAACCTATAACTTTGAGAAAGAAGGTCCAGTTAGAGCGCTAAGTAAACTCCAGAAAGTCTTTCAATATATCGATGCAGCCAAAGCCATTGAGCCTACCGATCCAGAGTTGAACTTACTCACAGGTCACATGGATTTGATGTTAGCCGTTAATGTCCCCTTTGCTGATCCGGCTGATGCGATTGAAAAGTTAGAAACTCATGGTTATCCCAAGTATCTGGCATATCGGGGGATTGCTGTAGCCTATCGAGATTTGAAAAAATATGATCAGGCGATGGATTATGTCGAACGCGCTCTGGAAATGACGCCTGATAATCCAGAAGTCTTATACCTGAAAGCCCAAATTTTAGTGCATCAAGATAAACCGGAAGCTGCCCTAAACTACTTTAAAAAAGCCTTAGAAAAACGGAAACAACTTCCCAATTATTCAACGGGTCAAATTGTCTACGAGCAATGTAAAGCGCAAGAAGAGGTTGATAATATCGATCGGGATTGTCGGGGGGAACGAAATCGCGCCAGAGAAGGAAATTAATGTAGAGACGTAGCTACGTCTCTAAACGGTGGGGGTGTCAATCAACTATCTGCCCCACCTGGAAGCCAAATATCAAGATATCAAGCATTCCAAGTTTCGGTTTGCAATAGAGCCCTACGCAATCCATTGGTAGCTTCTTCCATTTCTACCAATTTATTGAGAGCCAGTGCAATATCATCTTCAACGTTCAAAAGTTTAGCGGCTTTGTTTACAGCTTTTTGCTCTTCAGATGAGTAATCTTCATCGGCACGAGCCATTTGAATGGCGTGATACAACAATGTCCTCGACGATGACCAAGTAGAAACATCAACCGTAATATGGGATAATAACTCTTCCAATTTAGCACTTTTGTAGTCAAAGGATTTGTATTTTTCCATAAGCTCTTCTGGAGCGCCAACCATGCGTTGATGGTTCAGCAACCAGTCCATCTCCGCTGTTGAAACCTCTCCGTCAGCTCCAGCAATAGCTAGAAGTGCATATCCATAGTTAAGGTAGGCTTCGTAGGGAGCTGAAGAAATTCCCAGGGTCTTTTTCATGTATTGAGAAGCCGGAACTCGTTCTGTCTCAATGCTCATATTTTATTTCCTTTTTTGTTGAAATAAACAGAAAAAACTCTTTTTGATTTTCTACCATTACGTTGTTTTTTTGTCAATAGATCCGTCACCGTGTCAAAGGTTGCATATATAGAGATTCCCACATTATTAACCAATCCGCGTTGGCGGAGCCTGTTCGTTGAGAACGTATCGCACGCCTCTCGACTCACCCCCTCTTCTATCAGGTGTTGACAGACGTCTGGGTTAGTCACATCCGTGGGAAACGCGCTCGCTCTCCCTCAACATTCCCTCACCCCATCTCCCCAATACTCGCGACAGCAAGCCCTACCTAATGGATTAGCGCTTACACAATTTCCCCAAAGTCCCACCGAAAACTCCAATTAAAAACAATCCGAATAGTGCAGAAGATTCTGGTACATCTTTGGCGACAATGAAGGCATTATCCTGAATCGTGGTAATATCCGTATTGCGAACAATGATATCAGAAAGCCTTGTATCGCCAACATCCGGGACTAAATTCAGAAGATCCTGATCGGCTAGATAAAAGAAGCGATCGCCATCCTGTAAACGCTGGAATTGATCGGAGAGAATCGTGTTGAACAGTTCGCCAACCATCCCATCGTTATACGCATCTTCGGCAATTCCACCCATCCACAAATCGACTAAATCAATGTTATCCTGACCATCGGTTGTGCCGTAAATATTTCGGAAGTTTTGGGCAACTTCGGCGTCAGATGTAATTTGATCAAAACTGGTGTATCCGCCTAATCCTAACGCCCGACGCGCTTCATTATAACTGGGAAGTCCGTGATCTCGTCCCCGTTGAATATTTACAGCAGCTAAATCCAGTCCCCCGTTTCCAGCAGGGAAGAGGAAATTGCGGACATCATCGACTAAAAATGCATCAATGGTTTGGGCTTTCTGAGATGCTAATCCTAATAGTAATGAATCAATCCCGTTATCGGTAATTTCTTGAGGTTTAAAAAAGCTGTCTCTCAATGAAATACTCCCCGCTGATGTGCCATCATTGTTGATCCGTTGCAGTTCTGGAGATAACATTGTATGACCCACTCGGTAGGCAGCGGTGGAGAATTCGTTACTGATACTGGGGTTTACCGTTTCATCGTAGCCACTATGGGGATCTATTGCCCCTTCACCCAAGAGTAAAGGCAAAAACTCATTATAGGTAATTGCCTGAATTTGGGCACCGACAATCCGGCGGGTGGTTTGATAGATGTAGTCGTCTACAGAAAGTCCCGCATCAGCCGCTTTTTCGGGAGTGGTGGGATCTGCGGCAATTTCATCAGCTAACCGATTGTGTTCCCGTGCAAACAGGGTGTGAACGGCTGTTAAGCCAATCTGTTCATTTGCCCGCACATCCCCAGCGATAAATAGATTGTCAGCATCAACGCCAAAGGGATTGGCATTCGGCAGATCGGCAGTATTGAAGGGTAACAGATTCCCGGTACTGGTTTTCAGTTTTCCGCCGTCTCCTGTGCGTAAAAAATTCGCCCGTTCTAAGTTTGATCCATAGACATTTGACCCATCAATATAAGCGGTAATCGCGTTAACTTGTTGGCGGGGATTATTACTATCTGTACCTGTTCCTGGTGCGGCGACATTTCTGTTAAAGGGAATCTCTGAGCCAGGGGTAAAGGTTAAATCATTCTCTGGAACGATGATGGGTAAAGGTTCTGCACCCGCAGGCGGATCAGTCAAGTCGATGTCATGATCCACAAATTGTCCCCATTGCCATAGCCAATCGCTGGCGTGGAAGGGATTGGGGAGTGATTCGGATTGAGATGCGATCGCGTTACTGATGGCGCGAGGGTTGGGGCGATTTATCCCCGCAGGCGCGGAAATCCCGTCACTGTAATCGGGTTCGAGGAGGCGAATGAGTTCAATTTCGGCTTCACCCCAGGTTGGATTATCCAGGTTGTTGTTTGATCCGTCAATCGACCTAAATTCTATAGCTTGGGCGGGTAGGGATACGGCAAATCCTAACGTAGCAAAACTGGTTAGGGTGAGAAGCGTTCGACGGATTTTGCGAGTAGTCATCATGGTTGAATTACACCTTGATAGTTATGAACGAACTGGAAAATTCTGGCTCAGAAAGTACCTGAAGGTATTTATTCGTCAAATCCAGTTCTACTTATTACTCACAATTAAGCCACTAATTTTATGCAACCCGCGAAAAATTGTTATATTTGTTTACAAGAAAAATCGGGATTTACCTGTTAAGGACAAACAATCGTTGAATATCCCTAAACCTTCATCAAATCTTCATACAACTCCCTGATCAGTTTACGCAATCTTATCGTTCCAGGGAGTACGCTTAAGTAAGGAAAATTGACATTTGCTGAGATTTAAACATCTTAGTCCCAGCAGTAATCGTTTTACCCGGCATCACATCAATCGATAACCGTTAATGTTCCTGTAGGGGCGACCCGCTTGCATAAAGTAACGACGGTATCCACTCAATTGACTCGGGTCGCCCTTTACCTAAACCATTAGGTTAAAATCCAAGACAGCTTAATCCCCAACCGCCCATTGAATAAAGGGCGACCCGACCTCATTGAGTGGATGGGTATTTTCCATTAATGCAAGCGGGTCGCCCCTACCG
>NZ_JAVKBY010000044.1:0-51363 GCF_040222985.1 Coleofasciculus sp. F4-SAH-05 | reverse complement strand
GGACATTAACTGAGCTTTATTAACGGCACGGGATGCCCCACCGCGCCGGAACAATACAAAAATGTTCAACACCAATGTAGCTGCTGGAATTTTACCCGTCCACAGATGCGACTACGTGTAGCCTGTTTCTGGACGGAACCCGCTATACCAGGTTGTCTTGGTTCAATGTACAGGAAGCGGTTAGCTTTATTTGATTAACCTGTACGGTATTATGGTAGCATTCAGAAAGCAGATTGACAACTATGAAGCAAGTGACAACACGAGTATCAGATAGGGAATATGAACACCTAGCTAGATTTTGCCAAGTAACGGAGAGAACCCAGTCCGATGTTATCCGTGAACTGATACGCAAGTTGTCAATCTCAGGGGTATTGAACCCCATCGATTGACTGCCTATCCATCCCAACGCCAACCTGGGTTGTTACTGAGCCTGTCGAAGTACAGGTATGGCGTGGGGCTTCCGGCAAAAAAGCCTAACTGCACTCGCACTCTACTGACTTTCGCACTCAATCGCCTGCAAAACAAGTTGATACTCTGTAATTGCCTGTAAGACTAACTGTTCCGCTTTGCCTATTGTACCCGCCCGTCCCAGGGCTTCTAATTGTTGACAAAGCTGGGCAAGTTTGAGCACTCCTAATGCCTGACTGCTGGATTTGAGACTGTGTGCTTTATGATACAGCAACCGAGCATCATTTTGCTTAACGGCATCATGCATGGATTCTAACAATTCCGGCGCTTCTTGTAAGTAACAGTTAATCACTTCGCTAAGTTCATCCCCTGCCATTTCTTGCAAGGTTTGCATCACCCCTGGATCAAGAATCGGCTGTTCCGTTGTCGGCGGTTGACATTGACTCAAAACCTGTTTTAAAACATCAACATGAATAGGCTTACTCATATAGTCATCCATCCCCGCAGCTAAACATTCTTCGCGATCGCCTTGCATGGCATTGGCTGTCATGGCGATAATCCGAGGATGGGCAGCTCCTGAAAATTCCTGACCAATCTGCTGTGTTGCGGTTAATCCATCCATTTCTGGCATCTGTACATCCATGAGTACCACATCGTAGGATTGACGGTGTAACGCTTGTAAGACTTCTAACCCATTGGCAACACTATCGGGTCGATATCCCAACCGCTTCAACATATTAATCGCTACTTTTTGGTTCACTACATTGTCTTCCGCTAAGAGAATTTTCAAGGGGAATCTGTGAGCAAAGGTGGGGTCATATTTGGATGAATGGGAACGAGTTTTTCTTGGTAAACTTACCTCCTGAGTCAGGATATTAACTAAGATATTGTACAACTGAGACTGTTTAATCGGTTTATGTAAATATCCCGCGATCGCAGGGCTTGAATTTGCTAACTGAATGTCAGGCTGTGTCTCGACTTGCCCGATTAATCCCAGCATAATTATCGGTAAGTTTTGGCAATGGGGATGCTGACGGATTTGCGTGATTAAACTCCAATTCTCCATCTGGAGAATCTGGGATGCCAAAATCGCTAAATCAAAGCGTTTTCCCTGTTCTAACCATTCTAAAGCTTCTGTTGTTGATGTGGTAGCTTCCACCTGTATCCCAAAGGATTGGGCTTGTTCGGTCAACATTTGCCGAGTTGCCGGATTATCTTCTACAATTAACAGGCGTTTATCCGTCAATACCTGCTCTCGATTATCGGGTTCTGAATCTGAGGGAACTGGAGTCGCGATCGCGGTGAAATAAAACGTTGAACCCACACTTTCTTGACTTTCGACCCACATTCTGCCTCCCATTAGTTCACTCAGTCGCTGACTAATCGCTAATCCTAATCCTGTACCGCCATATTGACGAGTGGTTGACGCATCAAGTTGGCTAAAGGGTTTAAATAGCCGCTCGATATGCGTTGTGGAAATGCCAATTCCTGTGTCACGTACAGCAAATTGTAAACAGACTTGATCATCGGAAATTTCGGCAGTAGGAGTGACCGAAATCACCACGTCTCCGGTTTCGGTAAATTTAACTGCATTACTAACCAAATTAACTAAAATTTGGCGCAATCGGGTCACATCTCCCCTAATCATCTCAGGCGTTTGATCGTCCATTAAATAGGCTAGCTCAATCCCTTTCTCTCTTGCCTTAGACGATAGCAGATCCAAAGATTCCTCAATACAGGAGCGTAAATTAAACGGATGTTCCTCTAAATTAAGATTGCCTGATTCAATCTTAGAAAAATCCAGAATGTCGTTAATAATCGTCAGTAACGCATCACTACTATTGCGGATAATATCGACAAATTCTCCCTGCTGGGCTGTTAATTTCGTATCCATTAGCAGGCTAGTCATCCCAATTACTGCATTCATCGGCGTGCGGATTTCGTGACTCATCATTGCTAGAAAATCACTCTTAGTGCGATTAGCTGTTTCAGCTTCTTCTTTAGCCGCTTTGAGTTGTTCTTGGGCAATTTTTTTATCGGTAATATCAGTAATAGTGCCGACAATACGGTAGGGATTGCCCTCGCGATCGCGAATACATCTGCCCTTCGCCGCAATCCACAGATAATGTCCATCTCGATGTTTAAGCCGATGGATATTTTTATAAATTTGGGTATCTCCGGCTAAATGATGATTGATATCCTCTATTACCTGATGAAAATCATCCGGATAAACCTGATCAGACCAGCTTGATAGACGGTTTGGCAAAGGATTCTCCTCATAGCCAATAATCCGCATCCAAACGGGAGAATAATACACCTCATTGGTTAAAATATCCCAGTCCCAAATTCCATCATTTGTCCCCGAAATAGCCAGTTCATAGCGTTCTTCTCGTTCCCGTAATAGGGATTCTATCCGTTTACGCTCTTTGATTTCGATGGCAAGTTCATCATTAATCAGTGATAGTTTTTGCGTGCGTTCTTGCACCCGTTCTTCTAATGTTTCTTTTGCCTGTTTAATTTCCTGGAATTTTTGAATCAGTACAGATGCCATCAATTTAAAGTTGCTAACCAGGGAATGAATTTCTCGGACTCGGCTTTGAGACCAATCAACAGGAACAGTGTTATCCAGAAGTTTTTGGGGCAAGTTAGTTGTTACCTGCGCCAATTTAAATAGAGGTTTTACTAATCGATGGCTTAACAGAACGGCAACCAGCAATGCTAAGATCATAATCAGCAGTGTTGTTGCCAGGTTTTGCAGGTAGAGTACTTCTAAATTATCAATGTAAGGGGCAGTCGGAATTTTAAGAATTAACGTCCAAGGAAGATAGGGATCGAGTGAGACTTCTTGGACATGAAAGGAATTTCGCCAACGCACCATGATTGGTGTGCCAGGAGCTTGGGGTAACCACTGAAAAATATCAGCATCAATGGCACGAATTTCACCGCCTTGACGCGGATCAAAGGGTTTCATTATACTCACATTTGACTGGGTACTGGCAATCAAGTTATTTTGATGATCAACTAATGTTATTTGTAATCCTCGTTCTTTAATATTCAGTTTTAGAAATTCCTGAATGTGACTTAAATCCAAGGAACTATACGCAATACCACGAAAACGATCATTGACCATGACTGGCACACTTAAGCCGACATGAGGTAATGGATATGCATCATCTATATGTACATCGGAGAGAATCGGCTTTAAACTAGCGGCAGTTTGCTCCAGTAAGGACTGTTTGGCAATATTCAAGCCGATGATTGATTTCCCGTCTGGATTGGACGGGGGTTGAGCGGCAATTATTGTTCCATTGGCATCGGTGACATAAGCCTTAATAAAATCAGCAAAACTGCGTTTGATTAATTCAGTACTTTGCTGTAACAACTCCGAAGGTTGCTCTGGAGATTGAGCCGCAATCTCAGCTAGTTCCTCAACCGCATGTAAATGTTGATGATACCAAAAATTTAGGTTAGCGACGAGGGATGAAGATGTGGCGTTGAGTTCAGTACGAATGTCAGATTCAATAGTGTTGAGAATCTGCCGCCCGTTAAAAACCGTTAAAATTAATACCGGGAATAAGACAAAAGCTACGAAGAGATTAAAAATCGTCTGCTGAAACGAAAGTCGGTTGGATTTGTGTCGAAGAGTTAGCCATTTTTGCAATGGCAAGTTCGTGATAATTAGCGTAGCAACCAAGGCATTAAAGATACCATTGACTGATTGCTTCAAGATAATCAACCAGGTTTGAGTTGCCCCAATATTTAAAACTCCCCCATAAAATAGTCCAACCAGAGGCATACCAATCAGCACCCAATAGATACCAGCGAGAAGCAGCATGTTTTCTGTTTTGCGGTGCAACAGCAAGCTAATAAACAGGGCTTCCCCGGTTAAAACAATAATGGCGTAGGGATGTCCCCAAAGAGTGTAGGTATAACTACTGGTAATGAAGGCGGCTAAAGTACCCCAGAATATGCCATAAAAATACACCACCATTAAGACGGCAATACTGCCAAATAAAAAGTCCACCCCAAAAAATAGGGATAGACTGAAATAGTTGCCTAAATACCCAATTCCAATCAGGGCGATGAGTAAGAGGTTAACGCGCTTAAACAGGGAGGAAAATCCTTTGATAAAATGAAAATGGAATTTCATAGATGAGAGAGCGTTGTCTGGTTTATCTGGATCTAGACGTGGCAGAATGACCAGAGACTGATCATTACCTGAGTTGGATTGAATCCACCTTAGATCTAGCTTAGACTCAGATATTGCATCTGTCGCTTTTTTCAGACACTATCAGGATCGTTGAGATTTTCGGGATTATCGCCGTTGTAGGGGCGAGTCGCTGCATATCGTAGGTGGTGCAAGAATTAACTTGTCTCGACTCGCCCTTTTCTAAATGTTGTGTCAGATTATCGATACCAGGTGGAGGGCGACCCGATTAAATTAAAGGTTGGGTGGTGTTGATTGGGTACGGCTCTTCGCCCCTACCATTGTTTTTATGGATGCGATGGTAGATAATTTCCAATACTGTATGGAATCCATTGTTGGGATGATCGAGATTATTCGGATGATCGGGATTATTGGGATTATCGCCCTTTTGTTGTATGTACGCGGTGTCGGATAATTACCAATACCAGGTGGAGGGCGACCCGATAACATTAAAGGTTGAGTGGTGTTGATTGGGTACGGCTCTTCGCCCCTACGATTGTTTTTATGGATGCGATGTCGGATAATTCCTGATACTATTCCTACAATGTCCTGGAATGCCACATTTTGGCAATATCTAAGGTACAACTGCAATACATTCAATTTCGACTAAAACATCTTTGGGAAGTCGGGACACTTCCACACAAGCACGGGCGGGCGCGGATGCTTCGTCAAAATAGCGGGCATAAACCTGATTCATTGCCACAAAATTATTCATATCTGAAAGAAATACTGTAGTTTTGACAATATCTTGCATCTGAACCCCAGCCTCTTCTAGAATTGCGGCTAAATTTGCCATCGCCTGTTCCGTCTGCTTGGCAATATCGTTTTCGCCAACAATTGCACCCGTTTTGGGGTCAAGGGGAATTTGACCGGCGACAAAAATCAGTTCTCCTCTGGCTGCGATCGCTTGGTTGTAGGGACCGACGGGTGCAGGGGCGTTGGTTGTGCGGATAATTTTTCGGCTCATGGGTTATTTGTCGTCATTCGTCCTTCGTCATTTGTCCTTCGTCAACGAATTATCGCATATAGGGACGGATGTAGGGGCAGGTTTTACAGATATAGCATTACGAGGATACGTTAGGACATCAGTTAATCCAAGAGGGAACAGGGTATAATGTAAAGCTTTGGCAAATCGCTCTGATCTGTGTGTCGTATTTACGATGAACCAATCGACTCAATCTACCTCGACTCTCCCCAAACTGGCTCTCGTTCCTGGAAAAGAACAACGTCGGCGCATCAATTTCTGGACGCTGGTGGTTTTAGCGATCGCGCTTTTAGTTGCTACCCCTGTCTTATTTGTATTGAGCAATATTTTTACCGATGCGGGTGAGATTTGGCAGCATTTGGCGCAAACGGTTTTATGGCGCTACCTGGCTAACTCGTTCTGGCTGATGATTGGCGTCGGCTGTGGTGTTGGTTTAATCGGTGTGGGAACCGCCTGGTTAGTGACGATGTGCCGTTTTCCTGGATCTCGCCTGTTTGAATGGGCGCTATTATTACCCCTCGCCGCACCTGCTTATGTCTTAGCCTATACCTACACCGACTTTTTGGACTTTTCAGGACCGATTCAATCCGCGTTACGGGATGGGTTTGGCTGGAGTTATGGTGATTACTGGTTTCCCAATATTCGTTCCCTGGGTGGGGCAATTCTCATGCTGACGCTGGTGTTATATCCTTATGTCTATTTATTGGCACGGGTGGCGTTTTT
Organism: Coleofasciculus sp. F4-SAH-05; assembly: GCF_040222985.1. Taxonomy (NCBI): domain Bacteria; kingdom Bacillati; phylum Cyanobacteriota; class Cyanophyceae; order Coleofasciculales; family Coleofasciculaceae; genus Coleofasciculus; species Coleofasciculus sp. F4-SAH-05. The sequence goes on along the minus strand of NZ_JAVKBY010000044.1, from coordinate 45,040 downwards.
AGAGCAATCGGTTTGTACGTTAGAAGCTAGCCGCAGTCTGGGGTGTGGTCCGTGGCGTAGTTTTTTTACGGTAGCATTGCCCTTAGCTCGTCCCGCGATCGCAGCCGGTGTAGCGTTAGCCTTAATGGAAACCCTAAATGATTTTGGCACGGTGAAGTATTTTGGCGTACAGACATTCACCACGGGTATTTATCGGACGTGGTTTGGTTTAGGGGAACGAGTCGCCGCCGCCCAATTAGCAGCATTTCTGCTGTTATTTATTTTGGCGTTAATTTGGTTAGAGCGATGGTCACGGCGTCAGGCACGATATTATCAAAACACAAACAGTTATCGCCAACTGCCCAGTTATCAGTTAGAGGGTATACGCGGCATCGGTGCGTCGTTGGCGTGTTTTGTGCCATTGAGTTTGGGATTTTTACTTCCGGCTGCACTCCTACTGGAGATGACGCTAAAAAATACTACCGCGACGCTAGAGGGCGAGTTTTGGGTCTATGCCCGTCATAGTTTTATTCTGGCAGTGGTTACAGCGGTTTTGGGTGTTGCGATCGCAATCATCATGGCGTATGGGTTACGGTTGCGATCAACCCTGGTGATGCGTTTAGCCACGCGGATTGCGGCGATGGGGTATGCTGTACCGGGTTCAGTGATTGCTGTCGGAATTCTGATTCCCATTGGCAGACTGGATAATGCCGTTGATGCGGGGATGCAGGCAATACTTGGCATATCCACAGGCTTACTATTCAGTGGTACGATTACTGCCTTAGTTTATGCCTATTTGGTACGCTTCCTTGCCGTATCGTTCAATAGTGTGGAAGCCAGTTTAGGTAAAATTAAACCTAGTTTAGATGATGCTGCCCGTTCCTTGGGGTACAGTCCGACGAGTACCTTAGTCAAAGTCCATGCACCGATGATGTGGGGTGGATTACTCACGGCGGGGATGTTGCTGTTTGTGGATGTGATGAAGGAATTGTCGGCAACTTTAATCATTCGACCCTTTAATTTTGACACCCTTGCCGTCCGCGTCTACAATCTGGCATCGGATGAGCGGTTAGTGGAGGCGGCTGCACCTGCATTAGCGATCGTTGTGGTTGGGATAATTCCAGTTATTCTATTAAGTTGGCGAATTGCTCGATCAAGGTGATTTGTCATTCGTCATTTGTCATTTGTCATTTGTCATTTGGTCGGGGCGGGTTTTGCAGCCAAGCTAGGGATAACAATCAATAGTAGTCCCTAAACCCGCCCCTACACACAGACGCTCCATGGCTCGTCTGGAACATGGCTCCCCCATCTCCCTCATCTTCCCCATCTTCCCCATCTCCCCCATCTCCCGACACCCGACACCCCACACCCCACACCCCATCTCCCCCATCTTCCCTGGTGCGTAATGTCGGTTATTATGATAAATTTTTTAACATACGTTTTAAGATTTGCTGCATCAACTTAATGAAAGCCAGCGATGATCGAACCAGCTAACGAGCAAACCTTGGCAGAACAAGCGCCAAGTCGTTATGAATGCCGCTCTTGCGGCTACGTTTACGAACCAAATAAGGGAGATAGTAACCGTAATATTACTGCCGGGACGCCCTTTGAAGAGCTACCCAGCGACTGGCGTTGTCCAGTATGCGGTGCGAAAAAGCCCCAATTTCAGGATATTGGTGCCAGTGGTGCCCCCTCTGGGTTTCAAGAGAACCTCAGCTATGGCTTTGGGGTGAATCGTTTGACCCCAGGTCAAAAGAATGTCTTGATTTTTGGAGCCTTACTGCTAGGCGTTATCTTCTTTATAAGTTTATACGGACTGCGCTGAACCGAGGAGGCAATTCCTTAATACACAAATGTCTCAGTTACGCCAAACGATAGAATGTTGCCAATGAGCGATTTCATGAAAACCTTGAAACGAATCTTAATAGTCTTCGCGATCGCCTGCTTGTGTGTTAGTTGTAAGTATGCCGAACCCTTGAGCTATAACCCTTGGGAGCTGGTTTCCTTACCCACCCAAGAAACGCTACGGGATATTGGGTTTACCGATAACCCAAGTCATGGATGGCTCGTTGGCAGCAATTCCACACTCCTGGAAACCACCGATGGTGGCGAAACCTGGCAGGAGAAAGTCCTTGATGTTGGGGATGAGAATAAATATCGTTTCACATCCGTGAGTTTTGCGGGTGACGAAGGCTGGATTGTGGGCGAACCCTCAATTATGCTGCATACCACTGATGGTGGTGTTTCCTGGGTACGCATCCCCTTAAGTGAGAAGTTACCCGGAGACCCCAACACGATTTTGGCACTGGGTCCCAAATCAGCGGAGATGACGACCACAATTGGGGCAATTTACCAAACCCAGGATGGAGGTAAAACCTGGAAAGCCCAGGTCGAAGAAGCCGTGGGTGTCCTTCGCAATATTTCCCGTTCCAACGATGGCAAATATGTCGCGGTTTCAGCTAGGGGGAACTTTTACTCAATCTGGAAACCGGGTCAAAGTGCTTGGGAACAGCATGAACGTAGTAGTTCTAAGCGTCTGCAAAATATGGGATTCACCGAAGACGGGCGTCTCTGGGGATTAGCACGAGGAGGAATGCTGCAATTTAGTGGTAGTGAAGATTTAGAAGCGTGGGAAGAGCCAATTTATCCCGAATTTTCCACCAGTTGGGGATTACTGGATTTAGCCTACCGAACTCCCGATGAAGTGTGGCTCGCCGGGGGTAGTGGGAATTTGCTTTGTAGTTTTGACGGTGGCAAAACTTGGCTCAAAGATCTCGAAGTAGAAAATGTACCATCCAACTTTTACAAAGTTGTCTTTATCACGCCAGAACAGGGATTTGTTATTGGTCAAGCGGGTGTTTTGCTCAAGTATGAACCCCCAGCAAAAACAACGGCTTGATTGCTCATAAATCTGTGGTTGACATCTCGGCTTGATCATGGCTATAAAGCCAGCTCGATGTTTTAAAATAGTAAGGTCGAGTGAATTATAACTGTTACTGGGAAGGAGGAATCATTTATGTCAGGTACTACTGGTGAGCGTCCATTCGGCGATATTGTTACCAGCATTCGTTATTGGGTCATTCACAGCATCACAATTCCGGCTCTGTTTATTGCGGGCTGGCTATTTGTCAGCACAGGTCTAGCGTATGATGCGTTTGGCACACCCCGTCCAAACGAGTATTTCACGCAACCGCAGCAGGAAATTCCGATTGTGAGCGATCGCTACGAGGCGAAAAAGCAAATCGATCAATTTACCAAAAAGTAAAGTAAAATTTGGAGATTTTTGTAAAAGATCATGACTAATACTCCCAATCAACCCATTTCCTATCCAATTTTTACCGTTAGATGGCTAGCGGTTCATACCCTAGCGGTTCCCACCGTCTTTTTCCTCGGCGCGATCGCCGCCATGCAATTTGTTCAACGATAGGAGATAAAATCCATGCCAGAACGTTCTCCCAATCCGAATAACCAGCCAGTTGAACTGAACCGGACCTCTCTGTTTCTTGGTCTATTGTTGGTTTTTGTTTTGGGCATTCTCTTTTCCAGTTATTTCTTTAATTAACTCAACTCAATCATTCGTTAGCTTGAACTAGGAGGTATTAGCTGTGTCTGGAAGTGGAAAAATTCCGTTGTGGGTTGTCGCCACAATTGCTGGAACAGGTGTTCTAGTCGTTGTTGGTCTTTTCTTCTATGGTGCCTACGCAGGCGTTGGTTCTGCAATGTAGGATAGATCGCTGTCCTCAGTTGAACTGAATATCTGAGAATTGACACCGCCAGTTTTGTGGAGACTGGCGGTATTTTATGGTGATTTGTCATTTGTCATTTGTCATTTGTCATTTGTCATTTGTCATTCGTCATTTGTCATTTGTCATTCGTCATTCGTCATACAGCAGATTTCAGGTTGATGAGGTACAGCCTTAAGCAAGCTCCCCCAGCTCCCCCTGCTCCCCCAGCTCCCCCAGCTCCCCCAGCTCCCCCTGCTTCCCCTACTCTCTCATCGCCTCGGTACTGGAATTGGTGGGAAATCACTACTTTTGTGTGATCATTTCTGGATAATTGACACTTTTGGCTCAAAAATGTAAAAATATATACAGAAATATTTTGATAAAGCTATCTGAATTTAGGGATCTATCCCAAGTCAGATGCGTTTTCAGTCCAATTAGAGCAAGGAGCCCATTTCCTCCAAGCCAAGATTCACTGGTAGTGGAAATCAATCGGAGGCGTAAATCATGAAACTTCATTATCGAGGAGTCAACTACGATTCAGAGCCATCAATAGCAGACGTAACCGAAGGTGAGACTGGTGGCACATACCGGGGTCACACTTGGAAAATTCACAAGCCGAAGCTGCACCGGGGACGCCAAGGGTCAGTTGGACGCCAAGGATCAACGGAACTGACCTATCGAGGTGTCACTTATCGGCGCTGCTAAGACGCTTAGAGTCTAGACATCACTCAATTCAAATCATTTTTTTTAAAGACTTAAGGGAGACAAGGCAGATGAAACGTTGTTATCGGGGTGTTCATTACGATGAAACACCATCCACATTAGACGTAAGCGAAGGCGAGATTGGCGGCACCTATCGGGGTCAAAATTGGCGATTTCACTATCTTAGACATATTCCCGAACCCCCACCTACCCATGATTTAAAGTGGCGAGGCGCTGTATATCACACAGGAAAACCCCGTGTTGTCAAGTCTACGCCAGTCGAGACACCGATGACGATGGTCGGAACTCGTTCTTGGTTTCTGAAGAATTCGCGCCAAAAAGCCTTCCAGCAAACCAGCATTACTCATCTGGAAAATATCTGTCAGTCCTTGGAACGTCGCTTAGACGTCGCGAGGGCAAAAGGAGATCAAGACTTAGTGCGTCAGCTTGAGAAAGAATCCGAGCAAATTACCTGTCCTTTGAGATAAGAATTTCGTAGAGACGTTCCGTCGGAACGTCTCTATCACAGTTGGTTTGTCCTGTCGGCAATAAGGTTAGCCAAACAACAACCTACCAGTAATAAACCTTCTGCCCTAGAGCCTTTTGCTATATATCAAGCTCAGGGTTGACTCAGTGAATCGTCACTGCGGAGCTTAAATTTTATTTCATGGAGAGTTGAAGAATCAACAGAACCCGGTTGTGGAAAAATTAAAACAGACTGATCTCCGAGTTTGCCAGTCGCTAGCTTGAGTGTGATGTCAGCGTCTACCACTCTCAAATTTTTTATGCCACGGAAGGCTTGGAACGTTCGGTCAAGCAGAGCTGAACCTTCCTCTGGAGTCAGGGGTTGTAGTGGAGTTTCTTTTACCTGTGCAGACAAGCGTTGAACTTGAGATTGAAGCTGAGGATTAAGTTCTTTTAACTGAGCAACTTGAGGCTGTAGATCCTGTATTTGTTGCTGAGCTACCTTTATTTCTGTCTCGGCTTTTTGCTGAGCTTGAACCGCCTCTTGGGTTTTCTGTTTAAATAGATTAATCTCTTTCTCAAGAGCTTCGATGGTTTCACTGGATAGCCGATTTTCTTTGATTAACCCCTCGATTTGCTGTTGAGCCTCCTTGATCGTTAGTGCTTCAACCATACTTTTGTACTACTCTCAATTTATGTTAATATACTTTTCAATGGAAGAATGAGGGTACAAACTCTAAGTAGAAACAAAACACCAAAGCTTATAATTGTACCCCAATTCTGGAGATTTGTACATAGCTCAACTGAGCTAATGACTATTCACTATCGGAAATCTGGATACTGCGAAGGGTTTGACCTCTGAGTTCCTTCACATCTACAATCCACCGTCGTGCCGCACCGACGTAGGTGGTTTCGACTTGCAGTTCGCCAAAGACGTCCTGCAAGCGAGTGATATCGGGACGAGAAAGAACCTGCTCGCGAATGTCTGACGGTTTCCGCACGGGTGGACGGATTTCCTCATTAGGGACTGCCACCAAGCGAGCGCGTAACCCAGATAGAACACCAGGATTAAGATCCGCTAGTCTTGCCTCTCCCGCACTCACAGGTCGAATATTAACTCCAGAACTGTCTTCGTCGAAGACCATTTTTAAGTCAATCTCCGTCTCGCTGATGGCGATACCTGTTTGTAACCCTTCAAAACCAACAGGATGCTCCAGTACCTCAGCATTGATCTGAGCTTGAGCTTGGATCATCGACTTGCCAAACTCACTAAGAAAGGCAATGACTACCTCTGCTGTTGCTTCAGAAAAGGCAAGGAACGTCGGCAATATGCCCAAATCGAGTAAGCTCACCCTGACAGGTTCAGCTTGTTGAAATTCTACCGTCCCATCTTCTCGGATAATCTGCCGAATACTGGGGACAATATCAACTTGAGTTTGTGCTAACTCCTGAACAACTTGGGCGGATGATAGATCAAGCCTCGCCTGTCCTTCGGCAATTGCTTCTGCAAGTTGAGTCAGGACTTCCGCTAATGACGCACCCGCCAGTTCCTGAATTGGCTCATTTGGATCTTTGGGTGTGAGATCGAATGCCATTATGCACCTCCATCAGGACGATTATCTACCACTGTCAATATAGGTGCAATCCGTTCGGGTGGGGGGACGGGAGCGAGGCGAGTAAACAAGCGATTTGTCCCCTGCACTTCCTTGCCAAATTTGCGGTTATGAGAGACATCAACTCTTACCGATGAACTCCATAAGGCAAAGCCAACTTTTGCCTTGGCGGATACGTTAACATTAGTCTGCCGACTGGTTGTCGTTTTAATGTCCATTGAAACCTCAATAGTAGCTTCAGAAAACTGGTAAAATGTCGGCAATAGACCAATTTGTAAAAGTGAGACATCGATAGGAGGTGATGCAGTATTAATATTTATCCTATCACCGAAAGAATAAAAAACCAAGTCAATGGAGCAGAACTGTTTGCAATCGTTCTAAGGTGCGCTGATTCTCCTCTGGAGAACCCACCGTAATTCGTAATCCGCCACCTGTATTCCGGATTACTGTACCTTGGGCTTTCATTTGTTGAACAATCTGACTTAAGCTATTTTGTTCCAATTGGCGAGGGCGAATATAAATAAAATTGGCAGAACTCGACCAAACTTGTAAGCCGGGATACTCTGATAATGCTGCTAATAATTTATCGCGTTCGGCAATAATTTGGGGAATCGTGGTTAAGAGTTGATCGCGGTGAGTCAGGGCGATAAGGGCGGCGGCTTGGGAAAAGCTGGGTAAATTATAAGGTAAGCGCATTTTTTCTAATGCGGCAATTAATTCCGGGTGGGCGACGCAGTATCCTACCCGATGGGCGGCTAATCGAAAGGCTTTGGAAAAAGTTCGCAGAATTGCCCAGTTGGGATGCTGCGCTAATTCTTTAACCACAGAGGTTTGGCTAAATTCAAAGTATGCCTCATCAATCACCACCAAAATATGATCAGGTAAACTTCGCAACCATTTGAGTTCAGACGCCGTGAGAGAATTGCCTGTCGGGGAGTTGGGGTGAACAACGAAAACGACACGGATAGGGGGATGTTCAGATTGGGCGATCGCACGTTGGGCTTGATCTAGGTTAATCTCAAAGTTATCCGGAGAACGCTCAACTGTTACCACAGGAATACCCAGGGTTTGCGCCAGAATCCCGTACATGGAAAACGTGGGATTGGCGACGAGAATTGAACCTTCTCCCCGTAAACAGGTGGTAATTAATAGAGAACGAATCAGTTCATCCGAACCATTACCGACTGAGATTTGGCTAGAGGTTACGGGTGTTTCCAGAGAAGCTGATTCAGTCACATAATGCGCGATCGCGTCTTTGAGGGTTTGATGAGAACCATCGGGATAGCGGTTCGCCTCAATCTCCTGTTGATACGTCCAGGCTAGCTTTTCTTTTAACTCAACAGGCAAATCATCAGGACTTTCATTCGCATCCACGCGATCGCGCGACGACGACGATAGGATTGGCTTACCCGAATCTCCCCCTGGATTAGGAGTGTAAGCCGTAAATTGAGCCAAATCTGACCGGATGAACCCCAACATATTAATTACCTGTTTCTAGCGATACTGGTTTGCCCATTCCCTGTTCCCTGTTTCCTGTTCCCTTTGCCCTCGCCAAAGTAATTATGGTAACTTCTGGCGGACAAAATAGGCGTCCAGGTGCGTAAGTTCCCAATCCACGATTCACATACATACAATTTGCACCAATCTGATGCATTCCTTGTCCCCATTCCCAATGATCGACCACTTGATAACATTCTCTCAGGAAGGGAATCCATTTGTGCAGAGGTCGAGGGACATATCGCCGCAGAATCGGTAGCAATAAGGCGATGGGTCCAAATCCGGGAATAACCACTTGACCCCCATGGGTATGACCCGATAGTTGTAAATCAATGCGCCATTCCTGCAAAGGTTCAGCCGTATCTGGGTTATGAGATAAGACGATACGGGGTATTTGAGGAGCGATTTGGTTCATCACCGGGGCGGGATTGAACTCACGCGACCAAAAATCCGCTAATCCCACCAAGGCTAATTCCTTCCCTAAAGGATAGACAATTTCATTCCATAAAACACGCACGCCAATCTGGGTTAGCGCCTCAGTGACTGTGGTTTTGGCTTGGTGATGATAAATATCGTGGTTTCCCAGTACCGCATAGACTCCAGCACGACTTTCCAGGTATTTTAATCGCCGTACCAGTTGATGAATCGGTTCTGGCTGATATGTGATGTAGTCTCCGGTTAACAGCACTAAATCTGGTTCAGCCTGATTACTGACTTGAATTGCCTCAGCTAACATCGCTTCCGACAGGCGAAAACCATCATAATGTAAATCGGTAAGCTGTACCAATTTGGTTCCTTGCAACGACGGCGGCAAATTCGCGATCGCAACCGTTATCCGCTCAACCCTTAATTGTCCTGAAAATACCCACGCCATAGTATTGGTTGTAATGAATCTGGCAAGAATGATCCCAGATTAGCTTAGCGCTAAACTGGATGGGTTCCTTGTGATCCCCTATACTCAGGTTACTCCGTCGATTCCGAGAACTGATCGGCTATTAGGGCTCAATGACATTGCGCCAACGGTTTTCTAGCAATGTCGGATAATCCAACTTGTTGCAATACAGATTGCCAATTTGATGCTAGAGTAGAATCCTCAGGCTCGGAACAACGCAACTGGACTAGACTGTCAAGAGTTTCATACCAAATCCCATGATTGGCATAGATAGCAGGCTTCGCCTCAGGGGTAGCTCTGTTTAATTCCTGATTAATTCGGGAATTTGGCGTAACTCTGTGTATCCACCCCGCGACATAAGTGCTGTCACTGCGGTCATACTGATCAAAAATGATACTGAAATACCAGAAATAGGGTTTGCCCACCTCTAAGGGGGGTAAATCTGGAGCCTTGGCTAGATCAACGGCAACAATGCTATCACTCCCTTGTAGCGGTATTTCTTTTTCATAGATGATAGTTTTTAAGTTTTGATCGTAGAAACTCAACTCAGCTTTAACATTTTTTAAACTTACGTCCGGAATATAAAAATATAATGTTGGATATTCATCGAGAGTTTTGCCCAATGTAGATTGAGGGATTAACGCCATTAACGGAATCGGCGGGCGGTATCCTTGGCAACGAGTTGCGGCATAGTCTTCAATCCTATTTCCTGGTGTAATGTCTAATTGATTCAAGACTTCCTTATCAGGAGCTTTCAGCGTAATTTGTTCCTTAGTATAGCCACACTTTATCAAATCTTTAATTTGAGTTTCATTATTAAAATTTGTGACAAGCCAAGACTCGGCTTGGGCTGGCGGTGAAATTGCTAATCCAATTAGACTTATCCATGAGCTTAAACAAGCTAGCATCCAAGTTTTATGACTAATCATAGTATTCGCGATCGCGTTCTGCATGACTATGAATTCAGTATAGCTTTCCCGGTCATTGATCATTAGGACTGGACTTGATCCAGATCTTCACAGGACGAATTAAAAAGAATAGAGTCGGAAACTGATCTGTTTGTTGATACTATACAAGAATGTTGAGACTTGGTAGATTTATGCACCGAATGCGTCGAAATGTTACGCTGATTGGACTGGCTGTGTTGACGATGCTGTTCGCGATCGCGTGTCAGGGGGGTGGGAGTGCAATTAAGGTCGGATCGAAAGATTTCACAGAGCAATTTATTTTAGGGGAAATGTATGCTTTGGTACTGGAAAATCAAGGTTTTGACGTTGAACGGAAGTTAAACTTGGGAGGAACTCCCGTAGCACAAGCGGGGTTAGAAACTGGTCAAATTGATTTATATCCAGAATATACGGGGACAGCTTTTTTAACGGTGTTAAAGCGTCCTAACAATAGCAATCCACAGTACGTTTATCAAACCGTGGCGGATAGTTATCGAGAGAAATATAATCTGGTTTGGTTAGAACCTGCACCGATGATTAATACGTTTGCTTTTGTAATGACCCAGGAGGGTGCTAAAGAATACAATATGAAAACAATTTCCGATATGGTGGCTCAAGCCAGTCAATTAACTTTGGTTGGTCCACCAGCATTTGAGGGACGTGAGGATGGATTACCCGGTTTAAAACAAGTGTATGGTGATTTTCAACTTAAAAAATTTATCCCGACTGATCCAGGGTTAAGATATAAAGCCTTAAGCGAAGGGCAAGCTGATGTCGTGGTGGGGTTTAGTACTGATGGTGAAATCAGCGCGTTTAATTTGGTTGTCTTAGAGGATAATCAAAACTTTTTTCCGCCCTACCAAGTTGCGCCAGTGGTTCGTCAAGAAACACTGGACAAGCATCCAGGAATTCGAGAGGCGTTGAATCAGTTAGCGCCCAAATTAACGAATGAAACGATGCGACGACTGAATTATGAAGTGAGTGGCAAAAAGCGCGAACCGGCTGAGGTGGCTAGAGAGTTTCTGATCCAAGAAGGCTTTTTAGACTGATAGAGAATGATTGAGGTTGTGCCATTTAGGACTTACGCTTGCTTGACGGCACAGGCGCTACCTGTAGGGACACGGCAATGCCGTGCCCCTACAATAAATGGCGTTTGTGCGTAAGTCCTGCCATTATAGTGGCACACCTAATTGGATGAATTAGGGACACGGCAATGCCGTGCCCCTACAACTGTGCTGGGAAGTAATTACCCCCCTGAAGAAGTATCCTTAAAGTGAACTGGAATCGAGACTCTGGGCTTCACCTTGAGTTTTTGGCAGATGTAAACCACATTCTTGCTTAATTCCCCGGAAGCGGGTGTCGCGTTCGTGCTGATCTTCTGTAGTCACTGGGCGGCTTGAGTGCCAATCGCCTACAGTCGCATAGCCAAGTTCACGTAAGGGGTGATAGGGCAGATTGTGTTCAGTGATGTACTCATGGACATTTTGGCTACTCCAGTACAGAATAGGTAATACTTTGTAAATCCCAGACTGAATATCGATTGGACGCAATGTTTGACGGTGATGTGTCTGTTGAGCCCGCAATCCCGCTAGCCATGCTGTTGCCTTTAAGTCTCGTAATGCCCGTTGCATGGGTTCGACTTTACGCATATAGTCGTACTGATTCAGCGCTTCGGGATCATCTTTTGTCCAGAGTCTGCCATAGAGGGCTTCCATACGGGCTGGACTAATGGGTGACTGATAGACGTGTAGATTCAGATTCAATTGTTCGGTTAACTGTTCAGCAAATCTGTAGGTTTTTGGGGGTAGATACCCTGTATCGACCCAAATTACGGGAATGTCAGGCACGATGCGAGTGACTAAGTGCAGCATCAGCGCTGATTGGATGCCGAAGCTAGTACTCATCACCAAACCATCACCAAAGGTTTCGGCTGCCCATTTAACCATTGAGGTGGCATCGGCATCGACGAGTTGTCGATTTACCCCCTCTAGATCCAGTTGAGTTTTCTCTGCGATCGCACTTACCATTTCCCTAAACTCCCAGTCTTCTTACCCGTCTTGTGGTTGTTTCCAGTTCCGTGATTTATAGTGTACCGATTTAATCTACGGTAACTTGGTCGGTTTACTGTACTTTTACACCACATTGAACTGTACCACGCCTAATTGTCTACGACAATGCAATTGGAGACAATTAAGTGACATAAAATTAAGTTTTGTATCATTTTAGGGAGAGCGATCGCTCTAAATCTCCCCCTAACTCAAACTTATACCAAACAAAGTAGAAAGCACCCAATTCAGATCGCTAGGAATGGCGTATGTATTGATATCTTTGTGAACTATTTTTTCTTGACGCTGAAAAATAGCAAATTTCCAGGTATCCCCTGTTGTCACCGTGCCATAGAGCATCGGCACAGTTGAATCTGTCCATTGATCGAGGGCAATCAATTCTACCGCCAACTGAGTAAAACCTCTGGCTAAATCAGCATTTTTCGCTTCAATCACTAATAAACTTTGTTCAGTAGAAATGAAATAATCAAAACTGCCTTTGAGCCAGTTACTCACCCGCACGGGATATTCAATTTTGAGGGGGACTTGAATAAACTTACAAATCGTTTTGAGAATCGGAAAAATCAAGGCTTCACGTCTAGCTATCTCGGAAACCGGATCGACCAACGTGAGATTTTCTTGCAGTTCTATTCTCAGGGGTTCTGGATCGATTGGCAACTGCTGTGGAAGTTGGAGTGAGCTATTTTTGAGGGTGACACCGAATTCAGCTAGGATATCAGCAGTATCGTAGGCTAATTGGGCATATTTACTGAAAGTATAGCTCTCGTATGGGTCAAGAATCCTGGCTTTGCTCATAATGATGGCTGAACACCAACGCTAAATCAATGATGTTAACCATAATAGCAATGATGTTAACCATAATAGCAGTCCTCAACCTATATCTCTTTTACCGATGCTACGACATAAGCGTCTCAATTTTATTAAGCGTTTTTGCTCTAAGTGTTGATACCATTTGAATGGTCATATTCAAGGTATAGTTTTCCTCTAGTTTAGCCAGATTCAACCATCAAAAATGACGCCACCAATATTGTTCTAGCTGGTAGGCTTGGCGCAGGTGTTGTAAGGCGGCTGTTGATAGTAATCCTTTCACCAGAGCAATAAATTGTCCCCACGCTAGCAATTGTGATTCACTCGTCGCTCGGTTGAACTGATATCTATAGAAGTTTGTCCAAAACTCTGGAGCAATTGGAGATTTCCAGCGCTTGCGCCAGCGAACCATATCTTGAGGAGTGGGGGGTTCAGCTTCCAGGATGGGTGGAAAGTCGGCGTAGCTGACAAATCGGCTCAACCCTTTACCGTGAACATAAACGATATGTTGCCAACATTCGATGCGATAAATCTCGTCAGGAGAGCGGTTAAACAGCAAGGCGACTGTCTCGACGGTGACAAATCGTGCCAGGGGGTGACGGGTGGAGGATTTGTAATTTAGTTTTGAGGCTTCAAAGGTGGGCGTTTTTGTGGTATGTGTTGATAACATAGAAGATACTTCCCATTTAATGGGATATTGGTGCGATCGCTCTTAAGTTTCTTCGACTGGGAGAGCGATCGCTTTTTCAGATTCCCTTATTAAACGATGTAACTGCATCACTTGTCAAGGATGGGATTAGTTAGGCTAAAGATTCGAGAACTCGCACAAGAGAAGGGATGGACGTTGAAGGAAGTGTCCGACCGTTCCGGCGTAATTTACAGTACGGTGAGAAGTTATGCCCGTCGTTCCAAGTTGTCAATGGTCGATTATACCGCCCTCTATAAGTTAGCTCGAACCTTTGATGTGATGATTGAGGACTTGGTTGAGATTTTGGAGGAGTAGAGACTTTTCGTAACCATATCGTTGGCTGGGAGGAACGGATAACCGCGAGATATACCGTAGGGTGGGCAATGCCCACCAACCAAAATTTCAGTACCATTCACATTAAAACTCAATTACAAGAGTTGAAAGGCTTGAAGCATAAGTGAGTTCAATTGCTGAATTTGATTGACGCCTAACTTACCGATACGTCGTGTAATTCCTGACGCTTCTGGTAGATCCAGGCTTTTTCAGCTTCACAGGATAGAAGTATTTTTTTTTATTCTTTATCTTGGTTATCTAAGTCTGCTTGCACACTATCGATTGCTTGAGCCATAACTTCCTTGACTATTTCAATTCTGGTTTCAAAAGCTAGGGGAACAGTTTCGTAAAATTTTTGAAAAATTGTAGATTGAATTTTATAAAATTGCTCCAAACCTTTTTTAATTACTTCTTCTCTTATTTGATTTCGGATAGAATCATCACTTCCAAAAATACGCCCAATAAAAAACAGAGTACCTATCCAGGGTAAAAAATCGCCATACCCTTCTGTTTTATCCACATTAAATTTAAATTCGTAAGGAAGTTGCTGAACAAATACCTTTTCAGGGTTAATACTAGATAGTTTTGAATTGCCTAATGATTTTAATACATTTAATATTTGATTATCTAAAATTTTAAAATTGAAATTTATGCTATTTTTGTTTTGCTTACCCCACTCAATAATTGCATTTATTAAATCATCTTTAAATTTGTCAGTATAGTCTTTAACTACTTTCTCTTGCTTCCAAACTACGTCACCGTCAGATTTCCATTTCTTAGACTTTTCCTTTAAATCATCAGATAAGGATAAACGAATCCATTTATTCCAAGAACTATTTAGCTCCTTTTTTAAAGGTATATCTAGTTCCGTTATCCATTTTTTTGTCAAAATCTCAAGTCTGACGCTTTGTCCGCTCAACTCACCAATTTGCTCGATTAAAGCTTGTTTTTTTGTCTCAGCCTCTTTTATCTCTTGATTTAAGCTTACTTCATATTTATCTAAAAAAATCAACCCATTTTGAATTATTTCCCCCAGCTTAACTACAGCTTTGTCAAGCTCAGTATTACGGTTCTTCCGTACCTGTTATGCTAAATTGCCTCAGACGACGCCCAAAATCCTTGCTTAGCAAAGATTTTGGGCGTTATTTCGAGTTAACTTAGACTGTTGAGGCATAAAATCACGGTATAACTAAATTTGGAGCCGTTTTAACTAACAGTTTGGCATAGTAAGTCCGGAAGAGCCACTATGAGTTGAGGCTAATTGTCACTGTGGTCATAGCTGGGTGATGATGAGCGATCGCACGTTGATCGGTCATCGTCTTGTTCTCCTGAGTTGAGCCAGATTCAGTCGTCAAAAGTGACGCCACCAGTATTGTTCTAGCTGGTAGGCTTGGCGCAGGTGTTCCAAGGCGGCTGTTGATAGCAATCCTTTCACCAGAGCAACAAATTCTCCCCACGCTAGCAATTGCGACTCACTCTTGGCTCGGTTGAACTGATATCTATAGAATATTGTCCAAAACTCTGGAGCAATTCGAGACTTCCAGCGCTTGCGCCAACGCACCATGTCTTGATGAGTGGGAGGTTCAGCTTCCAGGATGGGTGGAAAGTCGGCGTAGCTGACGAATCGGCTCAACCCTTTACCGTGAACATAAACGATATGCTGCCAGCACTCAATGCGATAAATCTCGTCAGGAGAGCGATTAAACAGCAAGGCGACTGTCTCGACGGTGACAAATCGTGCCAGGGGGTGACGGGTGGAGGATTTGTAATTTAGTTTTGAGGCTTCAAAGGTGGGCGTTTTTGTGGTATCTGTTGATAACATAGAAAGTAATTCCCCTGCAATGGTAAGTCATTCCCTTGTAATGGGATATTGGTGCGATCGCTCTTGCGTTTGCTCGACGGGGAGAGCGATCGCTTTTTCCGATAAATCTATTAAATGACGGCACTCAATCACTTGTCAAGTATGGGGCGAGTCAGGCTTAAGGTTCGAGAATTTGCACAAGAGAAGAGGTGGACACTCAAGGAAGTGTCTGAGCGTTCCGGTGTAATTTACAGCACCGTGAGACATTATGCTCGTTGTCCTGGAATGTCAAAGATTGACTTTATTTCTGTCCAGAAGCTAGCTCGAACCTTTGATGTGATGGTTGAGGATATGGTTGAGATTGTGGAAGAGTAGCGGCTCAACTCTCTCCAAGGTAGCAATTGTGATTCAGTTGTGGATCGGTTAACAAGGATGGGCGTTTTTGTGGTATGTGTTGATAACATAGAAAATACTTCCCATTTAATGGGACATTGGCGCGATCGCTCTTAGGTTTGTCAGACGGAAAGAGCGATCGCTTTATATATCGGAATTATCATAAGGTGCAATTGCACCGATAGTCAAGTATGGGTTTAGTCAGGCTGAAAATTCGAGAACTGGCGGCTGAGAAAGGCTGGACGCTCAAGGAGGTTGCTGACCGTTCTGGCGTGATGTACAACACGGTCAAAAGCTATGCCCGCCGTTCTGAGTTGTCAATGGTAGACTTTACCGCGATTTATAAGTTAGCTCGAACCTTTGATGTGATGATTGAGGATGTGGTTGAGATTTTAGAGGAGTAGACGCAATACACTTCGGTTGAACACCACTAGCGTTAAACGACCTTGGGTTCAACATTTATTCAGCAACCCCTATTTACAAATTATGGAATTCAACAAGAATTTGACTTTTTTAGCATCTCGTATCATACCTAGCTCGATAAAATAATTATGTGCTTTGTTTGCATATTCTCTTGCTTTATTAAAATTTGACCTAGCCTTTTCCAACTTAGCAAAAGAAGCCAAATAATAGGCTGTTCTACGTTTGTCTTTAGCCGCTTTAACTTCATCAAATCCAATGAAAAGAAGATTTTCAGCTTTATCGAATTCACCTTCAGCAATAGCAATATCAGCTAGGATTTTTTGACTGTAATTTTTCTGGCGTTGATTTTTTATTTTATCTGATTCTTGAATGACCTGATTACAAAGAGCTTGAGCTTGAGAATATCGACCTTGCTCAAATAATACTTCTGATCGTTCTCTATCTATATAAATTTGATGAGCAATACGCTTTTCGTTCGTCAAATTTTTATCATTCAGAATTTCCTGTTCTCGGTTCAACCACTTGTGTGCTTCTTCCGGCTTTTCTAAGCGAAGATAAAGTCCAGCTAAGTGATTTGTTAAGTAGTCTAAATCATCAAAATCACCGTATTGGCGTAATTCCCACGCTTCCAATAAAAGTTTCTCGGCGTTTTCTAAGTCATCGGGTTTACCCATCAGTAATAATGTTCGTCCCTTACGAGACTTGGCTCCCAAAGTAGTCTTATGCTCCCCTCTTAATGTAGATGCTTTAATAATCCAGCCAAGCCAGAATCGCCTATCTTGCCAATGACCTCTGAGATTAGCATAGTTATTCAAATATGACCAGAGTTCTTTAACATCTTCATAACGTTCTTCATCTTTACACCAGCGAAGAACAGCTAAAAGATTTTCCCACTCTTCGTGTAAGCGATTGTACCCTGCGAAAAATCGCTCTGGTTTTTTTTCTGGCTCATGATGTTTTTTGGCAAATTTTTTATACCATTCCAGCCATCGATTCAAAGCTTCTTTTTTAAACTCTTGATTTTTGCGTAATTCTGCTAAGGCATACTCACGGGTCAAAGGTAACATTATATAACGTCCTTTGTAAAGGCGTATCAGAGAAATCTGTTGCAGTTTTTCTAACCCCTTATTAATTGAAATCATTGGTTCTGTACTGAGTCCAGCAACTTCAACAACTGCATCTCGATCAGGTGATTTGTGAAAGATGGCTATAGACATCAGTAACCTATATGCATGTTCATGTTGCCTCTTGAGATCATCGACTGACTGTTTAAAGCAAAAATGAGCTACATCATTATGGTTACTTTTTAAGTCTGCTAATACTGTTGTGAGAGAGTTGCTCATAGCTAAACGACCCATAGTATAAATAATGACAATAGGAATCCCTCCACTAGCTTTAATCAGGTTATTTTTATCCTCATTCGTTAGAGAAATTCCTTTATCATCAGCTTGCTGCTGAATTAGTTGTTTACTTTCCCGTTTAGATAATGACTCTAAGTGAATAGGGACAAAACAAACACCTATTTGCTCACGGGTAGTAATGACTGATTTCACAGTTTTGGGTAATTCGTAAAGAAAAGACAATACTCTATTTTTATTTTCGATTGTTTCCAGGTTATCAATAATTAATAAAACTTTTTGCTGTCGGAGTCTTTTCCTTATTCGTTCTATCTCATTTTCATGCATGATTGACGGCTCATCTAATGTAATTGAAATTTTTCTCATAATTTCTTGGAGTGTACGCTGAGAAGTGAGTTTATCTAAAATTCGGTCTGGTAAAAGTTGATTTTCTTTGGCGGAGGTAAAAATAATTGCATCAAATAAAGGGATTTCACAAGTGATTTTTGAAAGGGTAGAACTATCAGACCTAGCATTTCCGTATTCTCTGTACTCAAGACAGCGATATGCTGCTTCTACAACTAAAGCCGTCTTTCCAACACCACCAATCCCATCTACTGTAATAATTGGAGCGGCATGATCCTCAGATAGGTATCTCATCAAGTCGCATAGTTCTTTTTCACGACCGATGAATTTATTATCCTGTGGGGGTAGGTTCTGATTTGGAAGTGTGCTTAAACGTTCACGACTCGGTTTCACGACAAGCGAGTCAGTAGACTCTCTGGTTTGAACAGGTGGATACCAATCATTGGGATCGACGATATCTGTGGGTTCTAGCTGGAGAACTTTGGCAATTTTCTGGATTGCGTCTTTTTGAGTTTTACGTCCCCAGTGAGGATGTAATAAATTTTTAACCTGCTGTTCACCAACCTCAGCCTCTGTTGCTAGACGTTCTTGGGTATAACTCATTTCGCGCATTTTGTTGTCAAGATGTCTCGAACCATCTTGGCTAGCCAGAAAACCTCTTCTGCGTTGCTGAGTCATGAGTGGTAATTAGATGGATTTACTTCTACTGTACTCAAAAATATTCACAATGCCGATAACTGTGGTTAAGTGCGAATAAGAAATCAAGACTTATTTACATTTATTTCGTCTGGACATTAACTCACTAACCTCGATAGGCTTGAAACAAATGGAACGTTTTGAGGAGATACACTGATGTCTTTACAACATACTGCTCAAATCCTTGCAGAAGAACCAACTTCGCAACATTTGCTCAACACTCTCAACTCGGTCAATGTCCCACTATCAGGTAAAAATTTGTCTGCGAAAGTAGACCAAACTTTAAAAACGTCATCCAAAATTCGCATCTGCAAAATAATGAACCATAAACTTCGCCTGTTAATTCCGTCTACCATTCATATTGATATTCCTTGGGAAACTTCGGCTTATGTGGAACAAGCCAACCAACTATTGAGTGAATGTTTTGGGGGCAGTATTTGTAAAAAATTTGTCGGTTTCTATCAAAGTAGTGATTATCGCCTCATCAGTGAGTCAATTTTTGAAGTCGAAGTTTGGATGACAGAGGCAGAACTGCTGCACCATCTTCCCAAGTTAGAAGACTTCATCCTCCAATTGCTAACAGAATTGCAACAAGAAACAGTTTTTTTGGTAATTGATGATACAGCTTCACTAATAGAGAAGAGGAAAACCGATAATTTCAACTTTGAAGCCATAGCTGCATAGAATGATGCATTTAGCTTCTCCCTGGTGTAAGTGCAACCCCATCTGGGTTAGCTAGATCCTTTATAGCAATAGACACATCGATTAGGACGTTCGGCACCATTGTAGAGACCGTCCATGTTTGGTCTCTACATAAATGATGTGTCCTAACAGCCATGGCGGTTGCTATATAAGTCCGCGTAGGCGGACTTTGTTTGTGTAGCCGTGACTTCCAGTCGCTGGAGTAAAAAAGAAATTACTTAAACGAAAAATCCCCCACCCGAAGGCAGGGGATTTATTTAATTACCTACAAGGCTTCAGTTCGCTAACCGAACTTACCCGCAGTCGAGGCAATCACAAACGCCGCGTAGGTCAATATATACCCCACAGTAAAGTGAGCTAAACCAACCACACGAGCTTGAACGATGGACAGAGCAACCGGCTTGTCCTTCCAACGAACCAGGTTCGCCAGAGGAGTGCGCTCGTGCGCCCAAACCAACGTTTCAATCAGTTCTTGCCAGTAACCACGCCAGCTAATCAGGAACATGAAGCCAGTCGCCCAGATCAGGTGTCCTAAGAGGAACATCCAAGCCCAAACGGACAGGTTATTCGTGCCATACGGGTTGTACCCGTTAATTAGCTGAGAGGAGTTCAGCCAGAGGTAATCACGTAGCCAACCCATCAGATAGGTTGAGTTCTGATTAAACGTAGCTACGTTGCCTTGCCAGATGCCCAGATGCTTCCAGTGCCAGTAGAAGGTTACCCAACCAATGGTATTCAGCATCCAGAACATCGCTAGATAGAAAGAGTCCCAAGCGGAGATATCGCAAGTGCCGCCACGACCGGGACCGTCGCAGGGGAAGCTGTAGCCGAAGTCTTTTTTATCCGGCATCAGCTTAGAACCACGGGCATCCAACGCACCTTTGACCAGAATCAAAGTGGTGGTATGCAGACCGAGTGCGATCGCGTGGTGAACTAAAAAGTCACCAGGACCAATGGTCAGGAACAAGGAGTTCCCACCATCGTTAATCGCATCTAACCAACCGGGTAACCAAACGTTCCCGTAGTTGGGCCAAGCCGTAGTCGCAATGCTATCTGGATTAGATAGCAGCGTATCGAATCCATAGAGCAGCTTACCGTGAGCCGCTTGAATCCATTGAGCGAAAACGGGCTCAATTAGAATTTGCTTTTCAGGCGTGCCAAATGCCACAACCACATCGTTGTGAACATAGAGACCTAAGGTGTGGAATCCGAGGAACAAGGAAACCCAGCTCAAGTGAGAGATGATTGCTTCCTTGTGATCTAATACCCGTGCCAACACATTGTTCTTATTCGCTTCGGGGTCGTAGTCCCGCACCAGGAAGATTGCTCCGTGGGCGAAGGCTCCAACCATTAAGAAGCCCGCAATGTATTGGTGGTGAGTATACAACGCTGCCTGCGTGGTATAATCCCGCGCCATAAATGCATAAGGCGGCAAGGAATACATGTGTTGCGCCACCAGCGAGGTAACCACCCCTAAGCAAGCCAAGTGCCAGCCTAACTGGAAGTGCAGCGAGTTGTTATAGGTGTCGTAGATTCCTTTGTGACCTTCACCCAAAATGCCACCAAACGGGGTTCCCGGTGGGGGATTGTGCGCTGCCATGATGTCTTTCATGCTGTGGCCTATACCGAAGTTTGTCCGGTACATGTGACCTGCAATGATAAACAGAACAGCGATCGCTAGGTGGTGATGAGCAATGTCGGTCAGCCACAGGGATTCAGTCTGAGGATGGAACCCACCTAAGAAGGTAAGAATCGCAGAGCCAGCACCTTCGGACGTACCAAAGATATGGTTTGCTGTATCTGGATTCTGGGCATAAACCCCCCAGTTTCCTGTGAAAAACGGAGCTAAACCCGCTGGGTGTGGCTTGACGGACAGGAAGTTATCCCAACCCACATGCTGTCCCCGAGCTTCGGGAATCGCAACGTGAACCAGGTGACCCGTCCATGCTAAGGAACTCACCCCAAACAGACCCGCTAAGTGGTGGTTTAGGCGAGACTCAGCATTTTTAAACCAAGCCAAGCTGGGACGGAACTTGGGTTGTAAGTGCAGCCAACCTGCAAACAGGAAGACGGCGGATAGCACCAGGAGGAATAATGCCCCTTGATACAGATCCCCATTTGTCCGCATCCCTACGGTGTACCACCAGTGATACACCCCAGAGTAAGCAATATCAACAGGGTTAGACGCACCGGCTTGAGTAAACGCATCAACAGCCGGTTGACCGAATTGAGGGTCCCAAATCGCGTGGGCGATCGGACGGACGTTGAGCGGATCTTTAATCCACTGTTCAAAGTTGCCTTGCCAGGCGACGTGGAACAGACTGCCAGAGGTCCACAGGAAAATGATTGCAAGATGACCGAAGTGAGAGGCGAAAATCTTCTGATAAAGATTTTCCTCCGTCATGCCATCATGGCTCTCAAAGTCATGGGCGGTGGCAATTCCGTACCAGATTCGACGTGTTGTCGGATCTTGAGCGAGATCCTGGCTAAATTTCGGAAATTTTGTTGCCATCTGTCTTTCGTTAGGAAATCCTACAGAGACTTATGCTTTTGCTGCTCGTTTTCTGTCTTTGGTGACCCCCTGGAACCGAAGTTCCAGTTTGGTATAGGGTCGAGACAGGCAAGACATGGTGTCCTGCTTTATAGTGGTATCGATTCAAACAGCCGTCATCCGACTGCTAGTATTCGTGCCAGGAAGAATGCCCAAGTGGTGACAATTCCTCCTAGGAGGTAGTGAGCTACCCCTACAGCCCGACCCTGGACAATGCTCAGAGCGCGAGGCTGAATCGCTGGAGCCACTTTTAGTTTATTATGCGCCCAAACGATGGACTCAATCAGCTCTTGCCAGTAGCCGCGACCACTGAACAGGAACATCAAACTGAATGCCCAGACAAAGTGAGCGCCTAAGAACAGGATGCCATAGGCTGATAACGCTGTGCCGTAGGAGTTGATCACCTGAGAGGCTTGCGCCCACAGGAAGTCACGCAACCAACCGTTAATCGTAATTGCGCTGGTGGCAAAGTTACCCCCCGTGATATGAGACACGGTACCGTCGGACGCCACCGTTCCCCAAACATCGGACTGCATCTTCCAGCTAAAGTGGAAAATCACGATCGAGATGCAGTTATACATCCAGAACAGACCGAGGAAGACGTGATCCCAAGCCGATACTTGGCAAGTACCACCCCGACCTGGACCGTCGCAGGGGAAGCGGAATCCCAGGGAGGCTTTGTCAGGAATCAACCGAGAGTTCCGGGCATATAGCACACCTTTGAGCAGAATCAGTGCGGTGACATGAATCTGGAAGGCGTGAATATGGTGGATCATAAAGTCCGCCGTTCCCAAGGTGATCGGCATCATTGCCACTTTGCCACCCACAGCAACCATGCCACCGCCAAAGGCGTAGCTGACAGGTTCTAGGGCATTGGGAGCGGTTCCGCCAGGAGCCAGGGTATGCAAATGTTGCACCCACTGAGCAAAGATCGGTTGGAGTTGAATCCCCGTATCCGAGAACATATCTTGAGGACGACCAAAAGCCCGCATCGTGTCGTTGTGAACGTACAGACCGAAGCTATGGAAGCCCAGGAAGATACAAACCCAGTTCAGGTGAGAAATAATCGCATCCCGGTGACGGATGACCCGATCCAACAGGTTATCCACATGAATATTCGGATCGTAGTCCCGCACCATGAAGATTGCTGCGTGAGCAGCACCCCCAACGATACAGAACGCACCAATCCACATGTGGTGGGTAAAGATTGACAATTGCGTTCCATAATCGGTGGCTAAGTACGGATACGGAGGCATCGCGTACATATGATGCGCCACGATAATGGTCAGCGAACCGAGCAGCGCTAAGTTCCAGGACAGTTGAGCATGCCAGGAGGTGGTGAATATCTCATACATCCCTTTGTGACCTTGACCGGTAAAGGGACCTTTATGAGCTTCCAGAACTTCCTTAAAGCTATGACCAATTCCCCAGTTCGTCCGGTAGAAGTGACCTGCGATGATAAACAGAACCGCGATCGCTAAGTGGTGATGCGCGGTGTCTGAGAGCCACAATCCACCTGTGGTTGGGTTTAACCCACCTTTAAAGGTGAGGAAGTCAGAATACGCCCCCCAGTTCAGGGTGAAGAACGGCTTCAACCCTTGCTCGAAACTGGGATACAACTCTGCCATCAAGCTCTTGTTCAGGATGAACTCGTGGGGGAGAGGAATATCCTCAGGAGCTACCCCAGCATCCAGTAGCTTGTTGATCGGCAGAGAGACGTGAATCTGGTGACCCGCCCAACCTAATGATCCACACCCTAACAATCCAGCTAAGTGGTGGTTCATCATGGACTCTACATTCTGGAACCATTCCAACTTGGGCGCCCGCTTGTGGTAGTGGAACCAGCCAGCAAACAGCATCAGGGCTGCCATGACTAGACCACCAATGGCGGTGCAGTAAAGTTGGAATTCATTCGTGATTCCAGATGCACGCCAGATTTGGAAGAATCCTGACGTGATTTGAATGCCGTGGAACCCGCCACCGACATCCGCATTTAGAATGTCTTGACCCACGATGGGCCAGACTACTTGAGCGCTTGGCTTGATATTGATTGGATCAGTAAGCCAAGCTTCGTAGTTGGAAAACCGAGCGCCATGGAAATACATGCCGCTCAACCAGACAAAAATAACCGCTAGGTGACCGAAGTGAGCGCTAAAGATTTTGCGCGATACATCTTCTAGGTCACTGGTATGACTATCGAAATCATGAGCGTTCGCGTGTAGGTTCCAAATCCAAGTGGTGGTTTTTGGTCCCTTGGCTAGGGTACGGTCGAAATGTCCCGGTTTAGACCACTTCTCAAATGAAGTAGGAACGGGATCTTTATCAACTGTTACCTTTGCCTTCGTGTCCCGCTCAGGAGGGCTGATTGTCATCAGGAGTCTCCTCTCTATACAAGGAACGAGAAATATCCAAAAGGAAGTTTGCTTTTTTATCAATTTAGCGGAAAGTACCGCTTTTGGCGTAACTTTCCTGGAAAAACGATATCCCCTTTGAAATCTAGGGGATAAGTTCTTTTGTTGATGATAGGTCTTGCTGGAGGAAGTCTTGGGCTGCACTTAACAAAAATTCAAATTTCAGCAAATCAAGGTCTACTTTGGGTTTTGATTTGAGCAAACTCCCAAAAAAGTCAAGAGTCTGATTGATAAAATTTACAAAACTAAACAATAGGCGGGTTTAATCTCAGATTGATTCTTTGTTGATTGTTCATCTAGACCTGCCTAGTCTCTACATGGCTCCCCTGCCCCTCCAGAGGAGCCATTGTTCGCTATAGTTCCTAATGAGCAGAATTCGTTGAGGAGATGGTGTGTTGGCTAGGAATCTCTGGTGGAAAACAGTAAAAGCAATTTGTTCAGTCGTACTGATGGTAGTGCTGATGGTGGGACTGGTGGCATGTGGCAAAAGCACCGAAACCTTACCCCCCATTGAAGAGGAAGCCCCACCGCCAACCGAGCCAGTTAGCCGACTCTCAGAAGTCGCCCCACCCCCAGTGATTCAGCAACTGAACCGCCGCTTAGAAACCTATCAGCCTCAAGTCACCATCTTGAGTCCCACTCCGGATCAGATTCTCCAAGACACCACCGTCTCCGTACAATTCCAGGTGCAGGACTTACCCCTGTTCAAAAACCCAGAATTAAACATGGGTCCTCATCTCAATGTAATTCTTGACAATCAGTCTCATATTCCGGTTTACACCGTCGATAAATCCCTAATCCTGGAAGACTTATCCCCCGGAACCCACACCCTAAGAGTTTTCGCCGCTCGTCCTTGGCATGAAAGCTTTAAAAATGAAGGCGCCTACGCTCAAACCACCTTTCACGTATTTACCAAAACTGACGATAATAATCCGGTAGCCAACCTACCGCTCTTAACCTACAACCATCCCCTAGGCAGCTATGGTGCTGAACCTATTCTGATCGACTACTACCTGACGAATGCTCCCCTGCACCTCGTCGCCCAGGAAAACCCAGAAGACGAGATTGTCGATTGGCAAATTCGCGTCACCATCAATGGTGAAAGTTTTACCCTCGATCGCTGGCAGTCTGTTTATCTCAACGGCTTTAAACCCGGTAAAAACTGGGTGCAGTTAGAGTTTCTGGATGAGCAAGGAAATCCGGTTAAAAACGCCTACAATAACACAGCGCGGCTAATTAGTTATCAGCCAGGGGGCAATGATACCTTATCCCAGTTAATGCGGAACGAACTCTCTACTGAAGTTGCCCGTAGCATTATCGATCCCAACTATAAAGTTCAAGCCGAACCAACACCGATACCTTCCGTGTCTCCCACTCCGGTTGAACAAACCCCAACGGCTGAACCGGAGATACCCGCAGAAGTTCCCGCCCCTGAATCCGAAACACCTGTTGAACAAACCCCAACGGCTGAACCGGAGATACCCGCAGAAATTCCCGCCCCTGAATCCGAAACACCTGTCGAAGAAAAACCAATACCTGAAACCAAAACAGGGAAAGAATCCCCCACAGTCGTAGAACCTGCTACGCCAGATGCAACCGTCCCCTCAGCCACAGAGTTGGAAACTCCTGAAGTCAAATCGACAGAAAAATCCCCAGCCCGTGGCTTTTTCAATCGCTTCTATCAAACCATCAGGGAACGATTCCAAAAACCCCAAGTGTCTCCAACCCCATCCACTGAACAACCAGAAGAACTAGAAACACCGTCACCTGAACCTGAGGTTTTGCCAGAGGAAACCGAGTCGCCGCCAGAACCGCAAGTGGAGACAGAACCTGTAACTCCACCCCAAGAAACTCCTGATGAAGCCTCGGATATCGTGACTGAGGAAACCGAATCTCCGCCAGAACCCGAAGCATCTACACCCTTGGATAAAACTCAAACATCCTCAGAGGAACCGCAAGTAGAGACAGAACCTGTAACTCCACCCCAAGAAACTCCTGATGAAGCCTCGGATATCGTGACTGAGGAAACCAAATCTCCGCCAGAACCCGAAGCATCTACACCCTTGGATAAAACTCAAACATCCTCAGAAGAACCTCAAGGGGATATAGAACCTGTAACTCCACCCCAACAAACGCCCTCACAGCCATCCCAGGTAATTCCAAAAGACACAGAATTGAATCCACAGACAACCCAAACAGCCCCAGAAGAGGGAACAGAGAAATCGGTAACTCCCGATGAATCGTTACCTCCGGAACCCCCTGCATCGGAGGAGGAAACCCCAACTCCCTCGCCAACACCAAAAATTAAGCCTGTCGTTCCTGATGCTGACTTGCCACCAACCTTACCCGAACTGATTGAAAAATAATGCGAAGACTAGCTCCCGCATCCTCTGGTTTCCCCCTTTTGAAAGGGGACGGGAGGGGTGAGTAGCTGACTTTTCATGGAAAGTCTAGATACCTGAGTCGGGGCGGGTTTAGTCACATCTGGGTACAACCGAAAAGTATAGTAGTGAAACCCGCCCCTACACACTCAACCCCAGGCGGAAATTGGGAACGAGGCTATCGTGAACGTTAGGATCTGAGCAATAAACAATCAACAATCAACAATCAACAATCAACACTCACTGATAATCGCCTGTTGATTGCGATGGCGGGTTCCCATCAAATCTGGGAAATGCAGCTTGAAACGGGTGAGATTGGCACTTATGCGGGGACAGGTGCAGAAGCTTGCTTAGATGGGTCACTCCATGAAGCCGCCTTTGCTCAACCCAGTGGGATTACCAGCGATGGACGAGAACTCTACGTGGCTGATAGTGAAGTTAGTTCGATTCGGGGAGTGGGTCTAATTAATAATTTACCCGTGCGGACAATTTGTGGCAGTGGTGAACTGTTTGAGTTTGGCGATAAAGATGGTCAAAAGTCAGAGGTACGACTCCAGCACTGTTTAGGGGTGGAATATACCCAAAATTACCTCTGGGTCGCAGATACTTATAATCACAAAATTAAGCGCGTCGATCCGAGTACGGGTAGCTGTCAGACTTTGTTAGGTAACGGACAAGCGGGTCACCGAGACGGTCAGAGTCATGAGGCGGAGTTTGCTGAGCCCTCTGGAGTCAGTGCGATCGCGGCTCGTCTCTATATTGCTGATACGAATAATCATGCGATCCGTTGCGTTGATTTGGGTACATTAGAGGTGACCACTTTAAACTTGAGCGGGTATTAGGGCTGTTGCCTTTTTACTTAACTTTTTGTTTACCATTTATCTAGGATTACTGTATAGATAATGACACTTTCTACGGGAAAAAACTCCCCAACCATTCCACCAACTGAAGCAGAAGCGAATATTGCTCAAGCGAGTTATCAACTATTAGCATCTTATGTTCAAAACAACGGAAAACCTATCACTATTCAAGTGATGCAAGAAGATGCTAAAAGCGAGACTGTGACGATTCCCGCCGCCGCCTTTCATCTGTTAGTTGAGACATTGACACAGATGAGTCAAGGACATGCAGTCAAGGTAACTGCTATTAGAAAAGAACTGGAACTCTATGAGGCGGCTGATATTCTAGGTGTTTCTCGCACTCAGGTTTTAAGCTTGCTGAAATCAGGAGAAATTCCTTACTGGAGAGAGGGAACAGTTTATCGAATGCGTTATCAAGATGTGATGGACTATAAAAATCGCAATGATGCCGAACGAATGAAAATCCTGAATGAGCTTGCTGCACAAGCACAAGAACTCAATATTGGATATTGATGCATGGCGAAGTTAACCGTTGTGTATGATGCCTGTGTCTTATATCCAGCCGCCCTACGTGATTTTTTGATGTGGTTGGCTCTCACGAATTTATTTGAGGCGCGTTGGACAGAAAAAATTCATGATGAGTGGAAAGGATTGCATCGCATCCAATACTGCTGAGGGCGATAATTGGAAATGGTCTAGTAATTGAGACAGAGAAACAGGTTTGGGTTGATTGACTAGCCAGGACACGACATATTTTTCTATTTTTGATAAACAAATGCTTATGTAAAACGGGGTTATATCTACAAAGATAAACAAAAAATACAGGGCGTGATCGCAAATTTTCAGAAAGCTATTAGTCTCTTTTATAAAGAGTTACACCACAGCTTGGAAGGCACGATAGTATCGTGTCCCTACCCAATCAATTATCTCGCTTGTTATGGTAGGGAAAACTGCCGTCCCCTCACAGGTGAAGACTTTACGCGGCTAAAAGATTGCAATTTACGTCGAGAGGGATTAAATTGCAAACTTAAGATATGACCTTCACAGTTTCTTTACTTGATTATCATCTGTGAATCACACTGAAACTCGACAACTCGGATTCTTTTCCCTCGCGGCTTTGCTGGTGTCGGCACATTATGGTTTGGGATTTGTTCTCGGAACCGCCGAAAAAGCCTTGACCTTGGGTTGGGCGGGTAGCCTCTATCCGATTTCCATTGCCCTAGGAACCCTTATTCTCCTGGGATTTGCCCGATTCTATTGGCGGTCAATTGAACCAATCTGGACGCTACTGGGGAACCGCTACGGACATCCCGTCAAAGTGCTGGTGGGAACCATGTCCTGGTTATCGCTAGTTGGGATTTTTGCGGTGCAAATTATTGCGGGCGCATTTATCCTCAACGTTTTGGATTTACCCGTGCATCCCAGTATGCTAGGCTTAGCCTTGGTTTTTCTGCTTTCTTCTATACTCCCAATAGAGAAAGCCAGTTGGTTGTTCCGGGGATTACTGGGATTCAATATCCTGGCATTATTGTACGCGATCGCGAAACTGCACGCTGTTCCCCTCTATTTACACGCCCCAGTGGATTTCATCCCCGCACTACAGCAGATGAGTCCTCCTTCTTTACTCGGCATTTCCTTATCGACAGTATTGCTGGTATTAATTGATATGAAATATCACCAATTTGTCGTGCAAGCCAGGGATGTACGCAACCTCTATATTGGTTGTGTCTTAGCGGCTATCTTATTCCTGTTTCTGGCGTTATTACCGTCTGCTGTAGTAATTGCTAGCCAAACGGCTGGGATTTTACCCACCGATATTGATGGCAAAGCAATCATTCCTTGGATTTTACTATGGCTGGGTGGAGGCGCTAATCACTTGGGGGGACAGTTGTTGATTTTATCGTTAATTGTACCCGCTTTAGGCGTCGGGAGTAGTATTTTGCGGGTGCAGACGAAGGTGGTTTTAGACTTTGAGTTGATTCCCGATTCTCAACTGAATCGGCTACTCGTTGCCATTATCAATACAGGATTGGGACTAGCTGTCGCGTTAAAGGGTGGTTCAATTATCAGTCTCATTGTCTTGTTTTATGCTGTATATGTGGCGACTGTTTGGGTTCCTTTTGCAGCTTACCTCGTCGCTGAAACCGGAGGCTATAGGTTTGCCGCGAGTAGTGTGCGATTGGCATTAATTATCAGTGCTTTGTCGGCAGTGGCAATGCTAATATTGACCCTGTTAAAACCGGACGCTGCCTTTTTTAACAGTGCGGAGTTAAGTATTATCATGTTGGGCATGGGGTTTGGTTGCTTGGGGTTAGGCTTAGGCGAGATAATTGAGAAGTATTTGCCTATTTCTCCCATCAAAGAGGAATTGTAAGTCATTTGTCATTTTTCCTCCGTCCTTTGTCATCCGTTTTGATGCATCCCCGCCGGAAAGATGTAGTAGCGTGGCACATCTAATTGAATGGATTAGGCTTGCGTGCATAAATTGTAGGGGCGTGTAGGGGCGCAAGGCTT
This sequence comes from Coleofasciculus sp. F4-SAH-05, assembly GCF_040222985.1. Classification (NCBI taxonomy): domain Bacteria; kingdom Bacillati; phylum Cyanobacteriota; class Cyanophyceae; order Coleofasciculales; family Coleofasciculaceae; genus Coleofasciculus; species Coleofasciculus sp. F4-SAH-05. The sequence goes on along the minus strand of NZ_JAVKBY010000044.1, from coordinate 14,891 downwards.
GCGCCCAATTTAGTAAATGTTACCGTAGTTGAACCTGCAACAACTCAAGATACCCACCCTTACTCAAAAAAATCAGTGGCGAAGTATTAATTACCGTCAAGCTAGGCACGCTCTAATTCCTGCTCCAAATCATCAAAATCTACCTGAAAAACATCAATTTTATGCCGAGCCAAAACTTCCAGAAAATCCCGACGATTTAACCCAGCTATCTGCGCCGCTTTCTCCTGAGACACTTCCCCCTGCTGATACCAAAAAATCGCCGCTGCCAAACGCATCTCCTCCCCAAACTCCTGGGGAGACTTACGCCGTGCCGACAATATTTCCTCAGAAAAATTTAGAATAATTTGAACCATTTTATTGGACTCTTGGTATTTTTCATTCTCCCCTTATTGTAGAGTAGTGATGCACCCGACAGGATTAGCGATCGCCTGCGGTAGGTTTCGCGATCGCCCTGTAGACTGTAGCGCCTAAGTCCATCAAAACGACTTGAAATATGGGAAGAAATGGCTAAAGCTCTTACTGTTCAATCTTCGGACTAATCAAACTAACAATTTAGCACACTAAGTACGGAAGACCCGTAACAATCAGATGATTGAAGCAAAGATCAGCCTGTGTGTCTTCGTCCCTTTTTAAACTCTCCAGAATAATAACTCGGCTATGCCAAACATTAACATATTCTGGGTTAATTCCTAAAAAAATTAGGCTCGTTGTCAATTTCTTCAAGGACTATATTTCTAAAACTATCGAGTTGTTCGCTATTGCTAAACCCCCGTTTAGGAATCATAAAGAAAATTCTTTTAGATATGTAAAGATTAAACACATTATCTGCTTCTATGAAATAATCAAAGCCTTTCCATTGATATTGAGCTGTTGCATCTGCTGAAGTAACTTGAATAGTGTTTTCGTCTAAATCAACAGTTACACACTGATGCATACGGGGGTCGTTTTTATAATGACCTGAGATTTGCCAACGATATAATTTCTTGGAAATAGGCGGGTTGGTCAAAATATAGCAGCCCTAAATAGGTCGCAACAGATATAATAGTAATAATAACCCCCTAGAAAAAACACAAATGAACATTATAGATGAACTAGCGGATTTTATCAAGGAAACAAAAGAGTCAAAAGAAATCAAGAGAGCTTTGTCAAAGAATATAAAAGTGGAAACAGCGAAAATACAATCGATTTCATCGAGTATTTACAAAGGAAACGACCCGGGAAAAAATTATCGATATTTTGGGATGGTGCAACTTACCATGATTCTAAGCAGTTTCGAGAATACTTAAAGACAATTAATCAAGATTTATCAGAGGAGGACTGGTTGATAAGTTGTACGAAATTTGCTCCGAACGCTCCCGAACAAAATCCAGTCTAAGATATTTGGTTGCAAGATATTCATTGAGGGTAAGCCGATACTCCAGTCGCATCCTTTCCTCCTAAGACGCAGATCATAAATACTGTCATAGAAATATATTAAACGAAGTTAACCGTGAACTGTACTACAGATAAAGTAGAGACGTTGCATATAACCGAATCTCTGGAATACTCCCGTATTTCTTGAGGTGGGGCAGATGTCGGGTTGGGCTTAGGTTGAATCGAAAAATGCCCCAGTTTCGATGGACTCTTACCCTTTTTCTGTACCGTTGAGAGAGTCCAATCGGAATGTTTTTTGTAACGGTTTATACATAATGCCATCTCAGTTGCCTGCCAAAGCTGATCCGTTCCCAATTTCTGCGTCAGTTTTCGGGGAATAAGTCTTTCTGAGAAAGATTTTCCACGACAGTACAAGAAAAAGGCGATCGCGCCTCTAAATCGACATCAAACTTTACTTGATGCTCCGAGGGGAAAAGAGGATTGTCAAGTCCATTCTTTATCGGCTGGCTTATGCAAGTTTTGTTGACCCATGTCAAGGCGCGATTGCTTTCCCTTTCCTCTGGCTCCAAAATGAACACCTGACAAGGTTTTTGATTCACCCTTCTACGGGGCGCGATGTTTAGAATAAATGAAACTTGAATGATTTACACCACAAGCTTGGAGGGCACGATGGTATCGTGCCCCTACCCAATCCATTATCTCGCTTGTTATGGTAGGGACACGGCATTGCCGTGTCCTCTTCTGTACAGCATTATGCAGGAAATAAAATGAAGATGTAGAGACGTTGCATGCAACGTCTCTACAATATTGCCAACACGAACTACCTACTTTACCCCAGACGGTTTCTTCGGCTTATAGGTAGAAGCAACGTGCAATTCTTTCAACTGCTTATCTCCCACCTGGGCGGGTGCTTCCGTTAACAAACAACTGGCTTGTTGTGTTTTGGGAAACGCAATCACATCCCGAATTGACTCTTCCCCAGCTAACAACATAACCAACCGATCTAAGCCATAAGCAATTCCGCCATGAGGGGGTGCGCCATAATCAAAAGCTTCTAGCAAGAAACCAAACTTATTTTGAGCCTCTTCTGGCGACAATCCAATTGCCTCAAATACCCGTTTCTGAATATCAGGTTGGTACATCCGCAAACTGCCCCCGCCGACTTCATAGCCGTTATACACTAAGTCATAGGCTTGCGCCCTTGCTGTTTTCAAATCATCAATATCATCAGGGTGAGGGGCGGTAAAGGGGTGATGAATTGCCTCTAAGCGCTTCTCATCCGCATTCCATTCAAACATCGGATAATCTGTCACCCAGAGTAAATTAATTTTTGTCGGGTTAATTAGTCCCAACTCCCGCCCTAATACCTGACGCAGGCGATCCAAGGTTTTATTTACCACATCGGTAGTACCCGCACCAAACAGGAGTAAATGACCAGGTTTAGCCCCTGTCATCTCTAGTAATTTCTGTTTCTGTTCCTCACTGAGATTATCTTTAATTGCCCCAATCGTGTCGATTTCCCAGTTGTCTCGTACCCGAATATAAGCCAAACCCTTAGCACCTGCGGCGGTGGCTTCGTTAAACAAGTCACCACTCTTACCCGGTTTAATCCGCACGTTGGAAATTTTGTCGTTACCGCCAGGAATGGGCAGAACTTTTACTTTACCCCCAGCCGCGACTGCACCGGAAAAGACTTTAAATCCTGAGTCTTTCAACAATTCCGAGACATCCACCAGTTCTAAGCCAAAGCGGGTATCAGGTTTATCCGTACCGTAGCGTTCCATGACTTCGGCGTAGGTGAAACGGGGAAAGGGGCGGGGAATGTCTATCCCTTTTACGGTTTTAAAGATATGACAAACCAAGCCTTCATTAAGCTGGAGAATCTCATCCTGGGACATGAAACTCATTTCCATGTCCAACTGGGTAAACTCTGGCTGACGATCTGCCCTTAAATCTTCATCCCGGAAGCAACGGGCAATCTGATAGTAACGGTCTAATCCAGCAACCATCAACAATTGCTTGAATAATTGCGGGGATTGTGGTAAGGCATACCATTGTCCAGGATTCACGCGAGACGGCACCAAATAGTCTCTCGCCCCTTCCGGTGTGGAACGGGTTAACATTGGGGTTTCCACCTCAATGAAGTGTTGCTCATCTTCTAAATACCGACGAATCGCCTTAATCACCTCATGGCGCAATTCTATATTTTGGCGCATGCGATCGCGGCGAATATCCAGATACCGATATTTGAGGCGTAATTCTTCCCGCACGGCTTCGGCGTCGGCGGTGGACACCTGAAACGGTAACTGCTTCCGCACCGTATTTAACGGTGTAATCTGATCCGCATACACTTCGACTTCACCCGTGGATAAATTCGGGTTGAGCGAATCATCGGGACGCCGACTCACACGCCCGGTAATTTGCACCACATATTCATTCCGCACGGCTTCTGCATTCGGATAAGAATCCGGCGTGCGCTGAGGATCACTAACAATTTGCACAATACCCGTGCGATCGCGCAAATCTAAAAATATCACCCCCCCGTGGTCACGTCGCCGATCTACCCAACCACAAAGGGTAACGGTTTCACCAACATGGTTACTTCGCAATTCGCCGCAATAATGAGTCCGCATAGCCGATGAAAAAATAAGTGCTTTGACAGGGAGGAAGGTCTAAGGTAACAAAACGTGAAAACTTTGCCCATTATCCTGCATTTGGCAATCATTGTCTCTGTCTTCCCACCAACTTCATCGTCTCTGAATAGAGGAAGATGCCGATCGCACCACAGAGCCTAAGCAAACTCTACCGATCGGAGGGCGACCCCTGTTTGTAAAGTTTGGTAAACATAAGAGTAGAGATATTTTGTTGTATTAGAGAAAAAAAACTATATGGCTTCTACTCAACCGACTGGTGTAACTCCAGCCCGCTCTGAGCAGACAAAGAACGTAGCCCAATCATTTGATGGCTTGGGTACAGATGACAAACTAGCGTTACTTTACTACATCTACGAAAAAATGGGCGATTCGATCACACCGGCGGCACCCACGGCGGCTGATGCGGAAATCTTCCCCCAACTGCTGCGAGACTTCTACAACCTTTCGGATGATCAGCAACTAGCCGCGATGCGAGAAATCGTGAATCGTGAAGATACCCAAGTATCACGGGCGTATGGGGCATTGAGTGAAAATAACCAATTGTTAGTCTGGTATGGTTGGGCGCAAGGAATGGGTGATACGGTTGTCGATATGCCCTTAAACTACAAAGCCCAGTCACAGGTGAATTCGATTCTATCCCAAATCGAAAATCTAGATTTCGAGGGGCAAATCTCTCTACTGCGCCAAGTTGCTGGTGATATGGGTTACAGTATCGTTCAACCCGTTCCTAGCCAGGAAGAAACCGGAAAAACCCCCAGTTTATAGGTTTTCCAGGAAGTGGGGAAGTTTTGAGTTTTGAGGAAAGTAGGGGCGGGTTTAGGGACTTTATATGTGGCTATTGATGGTAACGTTTCTACAAAACCCGCCCTGACTCAGTGTTGAGTTTTGAGTTATAGCTGTAGCTATAAAGGTGAGGATGAATGGTACTGACTGGTATGCTGGTGGGCAGTACCCACCCTACTGGACTGACACAGCTAAAATTGTAGGATAGATTTTGGCGATTTTCTGGGCGCACGCCGTGCGCCCAGAAAATTCTAATCCACCAATTAAGGTGTGCCACTCCACTACGGTATATCAAGGGTTTCGGCGAGTCAAAAATGCAAATTTTCAGTGCCATTCAGGTTAAGATAGTTTTTCTTCCCCAGCTCCCTCATCTCCCTCAGCTCCCCCAACTCCCTCATCTTCCCCAGTTCCCCTAATCCGAAAACGTCCGTGATAAGTTCGATTGTGAGATAGAGTTGGATACTTGGATAATGGATGGATTTAGTGGTATTCATACCCTTTGACTGTCTCACCAGCTCAAACCCGGACTTATCGAGGATGATGACAATGACCATTAACACGGCGAAGATTGAGAACATTTTGCAAAATTTTGTGACGGGCACCAGTGAGGTTCAGGGAGCAGCTTTGGTGTCTCCAGACGGGCTACCCTTAGCTTCAAGCTTGCCCAATGAGATGGATGAAGAACGAGTTTCCGCCATGTCAGCCGCGATGCTGTCGTTGGGAGAGCGGATTGGCTCAGAATTGTCCCGAGGCTTTCTTGATCGCATCTACGTGGAAGGCGATCGCGGCTACGGCATTTTAACCAATTGCGGCGAATATGCGGTATTACTGGTTTTAGCCAGCAAAGCGGCGAAACAAGGTGTACTGTTACTGGAAATTAAGCGTGTGATTCCAGAGTTGAAGGCGGCGCTTGATCCAATCCGGAAAATATCAGGAGCTTATGACACTCAATCACAGGTCGCTGAATAATTGATGACCACGACAAAAACCACAATTGCTCTCCTACCTCTATCATGGCTGTGACGAGGTGGGATACTCTCTTACACTGCCGAAGAGTGAGTTTGCCCAGAATGCAGTGTGGGCTTGAGTTTAAGCTCAAATACAAGATAGAGATTTAATCCCCATAGCTCTATCAAGTCGGTAAGGTAAGCTAAAGCGCCGCTCACAGGTAAGTCTTGAATTTGAAAGAATCCTGAGAACCGACACCCAATCTTGAATCAGGCAGTGTAAACTTGTCCTGACTGTTGCTTTGGCGCTCTGACTGATGTTGCCAAGGTTAGGATAACACGATTACTATAGATCATAAAGATATTTATGATTTATCTAAGATAAGTAACAAAAAATTGATTATTCTTCAATTGGAATTGTAAACCTAAGACAATAAGTCTAGAGTTTGCCTATTTTTTGACAAGTTTTTAGCAAGTAGTGAACAAGTAATGGCAATTACAAGCTGTTTGTCGGAGTTTTCTCTCCCTGAACTATTTCAATTTCTGGATCAAGGCAGCAAAACCGGATTGCTGACCTTGCGGTTTCAGACGGAGAATCATGAGAAACGAGTACGCCATGTACTATTACATCAAGGTCGCATTGTCGCTGTGACCAATCGCTTGGATCACCAGTGCTTGCTCGCCATGATTGTACAACGAGGCTGGATTAGCCCGGAAGTGTTGCGAGAGCAGGTGAACCGTTGCCCAGCGAATATTCCGATTGGTTTATATTTAAAGACTCAATCGTTTCTCCAGCCGGAACAACTCAGACTGTTGTTCCACGCTCAAGTTCTACGGCAAGTCTGTGGTTTGTTTCGGCTGAGAGAGGCTCGATTTAAATTTGATACTAAAGCGACTTTGCCCACGACGGAAATGACTGGCTTAAGCCTCAGCGCCACCGAAGCTACGTTAATGGGTTTACGAGTGTTAAGAGACTGGGTATTATTAGCAAACAAACTGCCAGAACCAACCTCCGCCCTGTCGAGAGTAGTGATTGGCAAGCGTCATCTGCGCTTGGATTCGGTGGAAGGGCAAGTTTGGCAGCGATCAAATGGCTCGATTTCTCTGAACACAATGGCAACTCAGCTCAAACAACCCATAGAAATAATTCAACAAACGGCATTCCGACTGATTAGCGTGGGTTTAGTCCAAGAAGTCCCAATGATGACGGCGACGTCTCGTTCTAAAGCAATGGCAGAAGATGTGTTAGAGCCTGTAGCTGCTGGCACCAATCACGGCAGTAAAGAGGATAATGGCTCTCAGGTTAGTTCTTCGTTTATGCAAAACTTGCTGGGTTTCTTGAGGAGCAGCAAGTAACGGTGGAAATTATGCGTCTAGTTGTTACGGGTACAGTGGGTGCTGGTAAGTCCACCTTCATTCGCTCAGTTAGCGAGATTGCTGTAGTTGATACAGATCGACTCTCAACCGATCAAACTACTGACATGAAGAAAAAAACAACCGTAGCGATGGACTTTGGACGCTTACAATTTGCCCCAGAAATGGCATTGCATCTCTATGGTACACCCGGACAAGCTCGCTTCGATTTTATGTGGGATATCTTGATTCGCAAAGCCCATGCTTATATCCTTTTGGTAGATGCTCACCGACCTAGCGATTTTCGCTCAGCCCGCAAGCTACTGGCGTTTATGAAGCAACGGGTAGATATTCCGATGTTAATTGGCTTGACCCACAGGGATTGTGAAGGCGCTTGGTCTGAAGAAAATGTCGCGATCGCTCTAGGGTTTGTGGATGAAAAAACTCGTCCGCCTTTCGTTACCTTAAATGCGAATGAAAAAGATTCAGTTATTGATACTCTAATTGTCTTAATTGAACATTATTTAAATTGTGTTGTTAAAACATAAGAGTTTGGGAATTTTTACTCCTTTCTAATAAATAAATTCTATAGAAAACTAGATTTACATCACTATATTTAATTATTCCCAACGCCGGAAGCAACAGAAGGCAAATTCCATTTTTGTAAATCATTATGGATCGTGTGAGCATTTTGTTCATATATAGAAGTAAGCTAGCCAGATGTTGGTGCTTCATGTAGGCTTCGGTGTCCTTGCTTCTGCGGCTGACGTGACAGGATCATGCTGAAAAAATTAAGACTATCGGCTAATATAAATAATTGTTAAGCTATAATATTATTAAGAAAATCTAAAATTCAGCTAACTTCCTTTAAAGCTTTAACACGTCCTGCCTGATTGAAGTCTGCGCTGATGTTCTTAAAACTGTCCTTTTAAAACTATGGCTATTAGAGGTTACTTATCGGACTTGTCCCTTCCCGAACTGTTTCATTTGATTGAACAAGGGAAAAAAACCGGGTTACTCACATTACGCACCGCATTAACCAGCCCATCAATTCCCTATTATGTATGGGTTCACCAAGGTCGTATTGTCGCGACGGCTAATCGCTTGGATGGTCAAGGTTTAATCGCACTGATTGAGCAATACCAGTGGGTGAGCGATCGCGTAGTCGCCAAGTTAGTCCAATGGTGCTGTCCGACGGGAAAACCTCTGGGGTTGTGTCTCAAAAATCACGGTGTTTTACAAACCGAACATCTCAAGCAGTTATTCCAAGTTCAGGTTTTACAGCAAATTGGTGTCCTGTTCCAACTCAAAAATGCTCAATTTAAATTGGAGCAGAATGTACCTCTACCGGGGCGAGAAATGACGGGGTTGAGCATACCCGCCACCGAAGCCACATTAATGGGATTACGGGTGCGGCCAAACTGGGATACCTTAGCTGATAAATTACCTGATCCCAATAGCGGTTTAATCAGTACAAAGACAGGTCAACTTCGTTCCCGATTAGATCCAGTCGAATGGCAGATTTGGGAGTACACCAAAGGGACAGTTTCGCTGAAAATGATTGCCAGGGAACTACGACTCCCGATAGAAAAAGTGCAGCAAATTGCTTTTGCTCTGATTACCGTCGGTTTAGCTGAAGAAGTGCCGTTATTCGTGGGAAATCTACCCACTCAATCCGTTGAACCTTTACCCGCGCAATTGACCGAAGAATCGGAAAGCAAAACACTCAGTCAATCTTTCGTACAAAACTTTATGGGTTTTTTGCGGAACAGTAAATCAAAACCGATATCCGTTGGCACTTAAGTTTTGAGTGATTATGCTGTTGCCACTTGCACCATTTCCTCTGGAGTTAAATGAGAATGAATAACTTCACCATCCCGAAACCAAACAATACGTTTCGTCAAACGAGCAACATCTGGTTCGTGAGTCACCATCACCACCGTAATTCCCTCCTCATTGAGTTGGCTGAATAACCCAATGACTTCAGCCGTTGTATGAGAATCCAGCGCCCCCGTTGGTTCATCTGCCAACAGTAATACAGGTTGATTGACGATCGCGCGGGCAATGGCTACCCGTTGCTGTTGTCCGCCAGACAGTTGATTGGGCTTATTTAACTGGCGATTTTCCAATCCCACTCGCTTTAACGCACTCATCGCGCGATCGCGCCGTTCTTGGGGGAAAATTCCAGCATACACCATGGGTAACATCACATTTTCCAAGGCGGTGAGTTGGGGGAGAAGATGAAATTGCTGAAACACAAAACCAATCTTGACATTGCGAATCCCAGCTAATTGGGCATCATTGAGATGAGAAACATCCACACCATCGAGGTAATAGCGTCCAGAGGTGGGTTGATCAAGACAGCCGATAACATTCATGACGGTTGATTTTCCGGAACCCGACGCCCCCATAATCGAGCAGTATTCACCTTTGTTTATGGTTAGATTCACTTGGCTGAGGGCTTTGACTTCTGTGTTCCCTGTACCATAAACCTTAGAGATATTTTCTAGACGAATAATGATGGGTGTTTCAACTGACGTTGAATGAATCGACGATGGAAAATTGATAGAGTCGTGCATAAAGCTCTACGGTTAATAAAGAATACAATTGTAGGGGCGGGTTTAAGAACTCAATTATATATTCACCGATAACTAAACAACAAAACCCGCCCTACCCACTGATAACGGAACAACAAAAGCCAATTTTAGGGGCGGGTTTAGGAACTCAATTATGTATTCACTGATAACTAAACAACAAAACCCGCCCTACTAAATAGTATTTTGGCTGTATAATCATTATATTTCATCAAAGCTATAGATATACCGGGTACATTCAATGCTGAAAAAACTGAGAGGTGGATGTTTAATGGGAATTGGTTATATGCTCTCACCGTTATCGTGGTGGAATGACTTATTTTTTAATATGCCCATTGCCTATCTTTTTGCCTATTCATTCAGTTGGATTTTTCCTGACCTTTTCTTACCGCTCACCGCTGTTGGTTACTGGCTCTCAAACATTATAGGAATTTTGATGATGCATAGGGGGGCTACAGATATGTTGTTTGAGCAAAAGCAGCGGGATTTTAAAAAAGATTTACTCATTGGTTTTGGTACATCAACGGTTTACACCTTAGTTGTTTTAGTGAAGTCGGGCGGGTTTTGTTGTTCAGTTAGTTCTGAGTAGCTGACTTTAGTTCCTAAACCCGCCCCTACGTTCCTAAACCCGCCCCTACGTTCCTAAACCCACCCCTACAAATTGTCGCTAAACCCGCCCCTAAAATTGACAGACGTGCCATGGCACTCTAAGCACTTCTCAACGCCACAATTGGGTTAAGTTTCGCTGCTTGTCGGGCGGGGACAACGCCAAAGAATAAGCCAATTCCACCAGAAACGCCAACAGCCACGAGAATAGCAATGGGAGAAATTCCAGCTTTTAACGGCGAGAAAGCACCGACAAGCAAAATACCACTAACACCAATTGCCGTTCCAATTATCCCCCCGGCGGCGGAGAGAATAATGGCTTCAATCATAAACTGAATCAGGATATCCTGTTCTTTTGCACCTATGGCTTTCCGCAGTCCAATTTCCTGGGTTCGTTCCCTAACTGATACCAGCATAATGTTCATCACACCAATACCACCAACGATTAAGGAGATGGCTGCGATCGCGGCAAGCATTATCGTTAATGCACCTGTAACAGCATTGACGATTTGCAAAATATCTTCCTGAGTCTGAACACCAAAATCATCTTCACCCACAATCTTGTGGCGTCGCCGCAGTAAGTTTTCAATTTGGAACTGCGCCGCACTAATACTCTCTCGATCCCTAGCCGAAACCGAAATCCAACTGACTTCGACTCCATAAGGAGACGTGCGTCCCCGCAATCGATTCGCCATTGTACTCAGAGGGATAAACACCACATCATCCTGATTGCTGCCTAAAAACGTTCCTTTGGGTTCCATCACCCCAATCACTTCAAAGCTAACATCTTTAATCCGCACAGATTGACCAATGGGATCTTGATAGCCAAATAGTTTTTCGACAACTTCAGAACCGAGAACGGCAACTTGGGTATTGCGTTTGATGTCAATATCGGTAAAAAACCGTCCTTTTTTAACATTAAAGCTGCGAACTGATAGAAATTCTGGAGTTGTTCCGGTTACCAATGAATTACTATTGCGATTACGGTAGGTAATTAAATATCTCAGATTAATTTGTGGGGCAACTTCGGCAACGGCTGGAACTTGAGTCGCGATCGCCTGAGCGTCTTCCCATACCAATGTTTTTGGAAAATCAACCGTTGTCTGTTGTGCTTCACGAGAGCCAGGAATAACAAATAAAACATTGGGTCCGAGAGCCTCAAACTGTTCAGAGGCTAGCTTTTGCGCTCCCTGTCCAATTCCCACCATCGCGATCACTGAGGCATTGCCAATAATGATGCCCAGCATGGTTAAGCTACTGCGTAGCTTGTTCGCCATCAGCGTGGTGGACGCCATTTTAATGCTTTCTACAATATCCATTGGTCATTGGTCATTGGTCATTGGTCATTGGTCATTGGTCATTCGTCATTCGTCATTGGTCATTGGTCATTCGTCATTGGTCATTGGTCATTCGTCATTGGTCATTCGTCACTATAGGATTATCGTGGTTGTAGGGGCGAGTCGCTGCACATCGTAGGCGGTGTAAGAATTAACCTATATCGACTCGCCCCTGTCTAAATACGGTGTCAGATAATTACCGATACTCTGCGGGGGGCGACCCGGTAAAATTAAGGGTTAGGTAATGTTGATTGGGTATGGCGGGTCGCCCCTACAATGTTTACCTAGAGAGAGTTCTTCGCAAGACCAAGAGATAAAAGAGGTGACAAAGACGGATTTGCAATTAGCGATCTTAGTCACCGTTAAACTTCTCCACATTTCTCCTACTCTTCTTCTTCCGGGTTATAGTTCTCAGGTAAATCAATAAAAACCTTTTCACCTTCTCTCAATCCCCGGATAATCTGAGTTTTATCATCAATCGTGGCTCCAATTGTGACCGATTTAAACTTAGGCTGATCTTCAAAATCAGGAACCATAACCCCAGTTTCGCCCTCTTGAGTCACAACCGCCACCGTAGGAACAACAAGAGCGTTACTAATGGGTTTCCCTAAAAATGTCAGGTCAACATTCATTCCAGATCGCAATTTCTTTTGCGCTTCGGGTGCTAGGGCAACTCGCACTTGAAAGGAGGTAACATCATTCTGGACAACGGCTTCTGGAGCAACCAGTCTCACCTGACCTCGAAATACCTGATCGGTAAACGCATCGGATTTTACTTGTACAGGTTGTTTTTCTTGAATTTGTCCAATATCAACTTCAGGCACCTCCGCCAGAACTTCCAGTTGTTTGGTGGCTAATGCCACGATTGATGTAGAGGTGGCTGAAGCTGTACTCGATGCGGAGGTTGTCGGCGTGACAAATGCGCCAACGGTAGCATATTTCTGAGTGATAATTCCCGGAAAAGGCGCCCGAATAATCGTGTCTTGTAATTGGATGTAGGCAGCTTGGGTTTGGGCTTTCGCCGCTTCTACCGCGGCTTCAAATTGAGCAATTTCTTCTTGGCGCGTTCCTTTGAGCAATTCCTGTACCGCAAAACCCGCTTCATTGACCGCCGCTTTGAGTTGAACAATCTCTGGGCTAGTTGGCTCCTCAGTATTTTTAGTATTACGGACTTGGGCTAGACGTTGTTTGGCTTCCTCAAGCTGGGCTTCAGCGGTACGGGCTTCCGTTAATGCCTCATGAAACCGATCTTGAGATACTACTCCCTCTTCCACTAAGTACTTATACCGTTGGACTCGTACCGTGGCTAAATCTAAGCGGGAACTGGCAGTTTGGGCTTGAGCAACCGCTTGGTCAATTTCTCTGGGATTACCGACGAGGGCTTCCGCTAAACGGGCTTGTGCTTGCTGAAATCGCTGTTTGGCTTGTTCAATTTCTTCTGGACGAGGACCTGCTTTGGCTTCAGCGAGACGGGCTTGTGCCTGTTTTAGGTCAGCTCTGACGGCTAAAAACCGAGCTTTAACATCCTCTTGTTCCATTACCGCCACCACGTCTCCCGCGTCAACCCGATCCCCTTGTTCGACTTCTAGCTTGACCAAACGACCCGACGTTTTCGGACTCAGGTTAACGGTTTGAATTGGTTGTACCGTACCATTTGCCGTGATCTGTACGGCTAAATCCTGCACATCCACTGGCACAGTTAGTTCATCAAGATCAACTGTGTCTGGTTTTGCCGCAATCACAAAATATCCCGCACCACCCGCGACAAGAAGGCTGGCTGTGATGAATCCCATTACCCAAGGGAGAGGATTTTTGACTTTACCCATAGTCTGTGTCAGGTTTTCCCATTAATCTGCTACAGCAGAGTTTTTGCGCTCAAGTTTCTAAGTTCTTCTTCTCTATGGTAACGACATAAACCAAGCGGCTGGCTTACAGATAAGCGATGGTGAAAGCCCCCGTATTTTAATCGGGGGATGAAACCGAGCGAACCGCTTAGGCAGCAAATTTATTTGCCAGTCAAATATTCCGAATGACACTCGCCTTATAAGTGTATACAATACTAGGTAATCATGAGAGGTCGATTCATGAAATCAAGATACCAGTACAGGATTTATCCCACTCCCGGTCAGCGAATAGCATTAGCCCAATTATTTGGGTGCGTGAGAGTTGTCTGGAATGATGCACTTGCCTTATGCAAACGGTCGGATAAGCTACCCAAGAATAGTGAACTCCAGAAAATTTGTATAACGCAAGCCAAAAAGACTAGCCAGCGGGAATGGTTAGGACTGGTGTCGGCTACTCCACTACAGCAGTCAATTGCGGACTTAGGAATAGCATTTAGCAATTATTTCTCGTCCAAAAAGGGTAAGCGCAAAGGTAAAAAACTTAAGCGACCTCGGTTCAAGAAAAAGACCAGCAGGCAATCGGCGCGTTTCACTAAAAGTGCTTTTTCTCTCAAAGGAGAAAAAGTCTATCTTGCCAAGATTGGCGACCTAAAGGTCAAATGGTCACGTCCTTTGCCCTCTGAACCCACGTCTGTAACCGCCATCAAAGACGCTAGCGGTAGATACTTCTTAAGCTTCGTGGTAGAGGTACAGCCAGAAATTAAACCCGCCCTATATCCATCAATCGGGATAGATCTAGGGCTGAAAACATTTGCATCATGCAGCAACAAGGAAAAGATCGATAGTCCGGATTATGGCTACCTGTACCGAAAGCTTAAACGCTACCAAAGACGGTTGGCTAAACGAGAAAAAGGGAGTAAGCGACGTGAGCAAATGCGTCGTAAGGTGGCTAAACTGAATGCCCGAATTAGGGACAAGCGCAAGGACTTCCTGCACAAGTTATCCTCTAAGGTCGTCAACGAGAACCAAGTCACAGTGTTAGAGGATCTCAACGTAGGGGGAATGCTCAAAAACCGCAAACTCTCACGGGCAATCAGTCAAGCTGGCTGGTATGAATTCCGGACAATGTGTGAGTCCAAGGCTGATAAATATGGTCGAGATTTCCGGGTCATCAGCCGATGGGAACCTACCAGTCAGGTATGCTCCGTATGCGGCTACCGATGGGGGAAATTAGACCTATCAGTTAGAACAGTTGTATGTTTGACACTCCCCGCCCTATAAGTGCGGGGATTCTTAGTTCCGCGACACACCTTACAATTATCTATCCTTGCGGCAATACTTAAACCAAACACCCGTAGAAAACTACCAAGTATTGAGCCTAATTTAGATAACTCCAGAG
>NZ_JAVKBY010000040.1:0-18073 GCF_040222985.1 Coleofasciculus sp. F4-SAH-05 | reverse complement strand
CGTGGCGCTGCATTATTGTTCGGTGGGAGATTTCACCTAGATCGACTCGACCTTGTCTCAATTGGGTGTCACTTTACCAATACCGGGCGGGGGGCGACCCGATACCTATATGGGTTGGGTGGTGTTAATTGGGTTTGGCGGGTCGCCCCTACCATTGTTTTTCTGGGCTAGGTGTCGCATTCCCGATACCTGTCGGAGGGCGACCCGATACCATTAAGGGTTGTGTGGTGTTAATTGGGTATGGCGGGTCGCCCCTACCATTGTTTTTATGGGCAAGGTGTCGCATTCCCGATACCTGATCCACAAAATTAAGTGGGTCACGCCACTATACCCTATTTCAGGTAAACTACTGTGACACCCGATCCGCCTTCTGCTTGCTTGGCTAATTCAAACCGATCAACGAGGGGATGGCGTCCTAAGAATTCATGCACCCCAGCCCTTAATTTTCCAGTTCCTTTACCATGAATAATCCACAATACCCCAGAGGCGATCGCTTTGGACATCGCTTGTTCTAACTCAATTTCAGCATCGGCGATACGAGATCCGCGTAAATCAATTGTATTTTTCTCGGTGCGAATTGGCGGAGTCGGTGGCGATGCGGCGGCTGGTGCAGGAGTGGATGCAGGTTTTGATTTTACGGGCATTTGCGCCTTTTGACCCTCTAGGGATTCTATATCCGCTAAAGATACTGTCATCTTCATTAAGCCAAAACGCACGGTGAGTTCCCGATCTTCATCCGCAGGCGTCAAAACTTCCGCCGTTTGATTCAGGCGAGGGATGCGGATGCGATCGCCAACTTGGGGTTGAAAGGCGGGTTTGGCTTTAGCCGGGGGTTTGGGGATATGGCGCTGCTCAATTTCTTTGAGCGCATCGGTGGCTTTTTGAGCGTTTTGAGCGATTTGGGGTCCTTGCTGTAATTTGCGAATCACCTGGGCAATTTCTACTTTGGCTTGGGCGATTGCGTCTTGTACGGCTCGTTCTTGGGACAGTTTCAATTCCCGTTCTCTCTCCTGCAAGAGTTTGGCTTTACTGGAAACTTCATGATGCAGGCGTTCGGTTTGCTGGAGGAGTTGGTTGGCTTCTTGGGCTTTGGTTTCCTGATCCCGCCGTTGGGCTTCGAGTCCAGAAATTACCTGGTTGACGTCTTCTGAACTGCCCCCCACTAAGGTTTGGGCAAGGGATACCACGTCTGATTTTAATCCTAACCGTTGAGCAATGGTTAATGCATTGGATCGACCCGGTATTCCCCAGAGTAGGCGATAGGTGGGGGAAAGGGTGACATCATTAAACTCCACCGAGGCGTTTTCAAATCGTTCATCTTGATATTTCAGTGCCTTAAGTTCACCATAGTGCGTCGTGGCTACGGTAAGCTGAGCATGATCCGCCAGATAGTTCAGGAGTGCGATCGCTAAGGCGCTTCCTTCGGCTGGATCAGTGCCGGCACCAATTTCATCCAGTAAGACTAGGGCGGATGTAGGATGTGGGGTGTCTGGTTCCCGTTGTGCTAGATCATCTTCTTCCCCATCTGTAGAGACGCGCCATGGCGCGTCTCTACAATTTTCCAATTCATTTAAAATCCGACTAATCCGGCGAATATGACCGGAAAATGTGGATAAACTCTGCTCTAAAGACTGTTCATCACCAATATCTGCCAAAATTTGCTCAAACCACGGCAGTTCTACGGGTTCTTTGGCGGGGACAAATAACCCCACTTTTGCCATGAGTGCGGCTAACCCTAATGTCTTTAAAGTAACGGTTTTACCGCCTGTATTCGGACCGGTAATCGCCACAACTTTTATATGGGGCTGAATCTGGATGGTAATGGGTACAACTGGGGCATCTTCTTCATGCTGATGCTGCCAGACTAGGAGGGGATGTCGTAGCTGGCGCAGGGTAATCGATTCTCGTTGATGAGGATCAATGAAGCGCGGCGGATTTGCCTGTAACCAGAGGCTATATCTGGCTTTGGCTGTGGCTAAATCTAACCGAGTGGCGACGGCTAATACCTGTTCGAGATCTAGCTTAACGACGGCGACTTGTTCGGTTAACACCCGGCGCACGGCTTCGGCTTCGGCTTGTTCCCGACGTTGATAGGTTTTGAGTTGATTTCCCAACCCAACGATCGCATGGGGTTCGATGTACAACGTAGCACCCGTACTGGAAGCGTCATGAACGATACCCGGAATAGTGTCTTTCTGGGGGGCTTTCACCGGGAGAACAAAGCGATCGCCCCGTTGAGTAATTAAGGGTTGCTGGAGAGCGCCGCCTTGACGCTGTACAATGTTTTGGAGCGTTTGATAGATGCGATCGCGTAGGGATTTACTGTGCTGTCGAATGTCTGCTAGTTTCGGACTCGCGCGATCGGTGACATCCCCGCGTTCGTCGATACAACGATGAATTTCTTGTTCTAATTCCGGATAGGTACGGATATCAGCAACGAGTTGGTTGAGAACGGGGATATCTTCTTGATCATCGATGAGACGCCGTAAACGCCGCACACCGAAGAGAGTGGTTGCGATCGCGAGTAAGTCTTCCCCGGATAATATCCCTTGTCGTTCCGCCCTCTCTAGCGCATCACCAATATCCTGAATCCCCTCAAACGTCCAACCACTGGTTAATCGACATTCAAGTTGATAGACTTCTTTCGTCTGCGCCAACAGGTGCAGACTTTCCGCCAAAGTAGCGGGAGGATGAAGATGGCGAGACGCGATCGCGCCCAGTTTAGTGGCGGCGAAGGTTGCCAAGTGCTGGCACAGGCGTTGCCATTCGAGTAGTTCTAACGTTTCAGATTGAATCAAAGCCCAATATTAAAGCTTACCCTTATGTTTATTATTAGACAATTTTCCAGCAGAGGCGAGTGAGCCTAACCGTACTCTAACGGCGAAATCCTGTGGAGTTGTTCTCTGGTGGAAGGAAATAGTCGATGAGTTCTGCCAAAAGAAGAAGTAATTTATAATACACCCAGTCTACACGTTGACTATGCAGTTGCTTCCCTAGGAATAGATAGGGAGCTATTAATCACCCAGCCTTGTTCTTCCCAGGGTTCAAGCGGAGTAATGGAATAGTAGGATGTCATTTGCTCAAGCTGACGCAAATCCCCAACCTGTACTCCATGAAAGAGTTTGTCTAAGGCATCGCGATCGGCTGAGGTTAGAGGAACCCTGGGATATATACGAGTTTGTGTCTGTTTTGCCATAGTTTAATCCTGAATCAATTTCTCCATAGACCTATTATAAATAAATATTACAGAAGCCTTACATAAATACATCCGTCTACCTTCAAAGGACTTCAAACTTTAGAGTTATGACAACCCGATAAGCAGCCACCGCGCACCCATCCTTTCTCTTCCCAACGATCTAAGGGTGCTACAGCATAGTAAGAACTAATCGTTTCTATTTGATTATCGGCAACTGATGATGATTCTCGGTGATTGTTGATCCGCCCTAAGTCGAACCCGTAGATATACTTAAGTAAATCTACTCAAACATAATGACGAAATCCTTGTAGTGCGAGCATCTTGCTCGCTACCTATACCCAATTTAAAGGCATGACAGCTTACTAATACCCAATTTAAATGCATGATAGTTTATTGGGATTATCAAGACAAACCTTCTAGAGAAAGAAAAATAAACTGATTATTTAATCTTCCCCCTAAGAAAATAAGTCGTCATCTTCCCTTTGCCTTTAACCTGAATAGTGCCTCGTTCCTCAAACAGATAGTTATCCTGCAACTTTTTATACGTAAACTCAGTAACCTGAATTTTATCCGGAAGCCCTTGGGATTCCATGCGTGAAGCGATATTGACAGTATCTCCCCACAGATCATAACTAAACTTTTTGATGCCAATCACTCCAGCAACAACGGGTCCTGTGTTGATCCCAATCCGAATACTTAAGGTTTGATTGTTCTGGTTATTAAATTTGGTAATTACCTGTTGCATATCTAGCGCCATATTCGCCGTAGCTTCAGCATGATCGGGGCGAGGAGTGGGGAGTCCTCCTACCACCATATAGGCATCCCCAATTGTTTTAATTTTCTCTAATCCATAATAATCACTCAATTCATCAAAAGCAGAAAAAATTCGGTTGAGTAATTCAACAACTTGGGCGGGGGGAAAGCGAGCCGATAATTCGGTAAAGCCGACAATATCGGCAAACAAAACTGTGACTTCCTCAAAATTATCTGCGATTGTACTTTCGAGTTGTTTCAAGCGTTGAGCAATTACTTTGGGTAAAATATTTAGCAGTAGGCGTTCGGCTTGCTCTTGTTCATAGTGCAGTGCTTCTTGCCATGCTTTACGTACCGTAACATCTTCTACGGTTCCTTCATAGTAAATAAAATTACCGTGTTTATCGCGGACAGCTCTTGCCTTCTCCTCAATCCAGATTTTTGTGCCATTTTTCCGGTAAACTTGAGATGCAAAATCCGAAACTGATCCATATTTCTCCAGAATACGGATTAATTCATCGTGACGGTTTGGCTGAATGTAAAGTTGACGATTAAGATTAATTAAATTGTTACACAGTTCTTCCGCCGAAGCATAACCATAAATCGTTGCTAATGTGGTATTTGCCGTTAAAAAACGTCCACTTGGAGTAATTTTAAAAATTCCTTCTACTGAATCATCAAAACTAATCCGATATTTTTCTTCGCATTTTTGCAGATTTTGGGTTAACTGTTTGGTTTTTACGATAAGCACAATGAATAAGGTTGCCGCTATCAAACCAGAAACGACATAAAATAAAATTCGATAAATTTGAGTTTTCCTTAAAAATACTTGATAAGAACGCTGATAAATGTCCAGGATCTGTTCACTTTGCTGCTCCGTGGGCAATTCCAGAATTTGCATCACCAGACTATCCACCTGAGATTCATGGGTCACAATAATTTCGGCATAGATTAGGGCGGCATCAAGTTCAGAAAAACTCAGGTCAGAAGATGCTGTAAATACATCGGCACGTTGCCGAATTGCTGCCATTTGTCTCTGGATTTTGAGAATTAATTCATCACTGGGAGATAGTGTATAAATTAAAACATCGTTCAACAGAGTATTTAATTGATTGATTAACTCATCAGTGCCTGGTTCCGTTGCGACTTGACTCGATAATGTTTGAATCGTATTAGGCAGGGATTTTAAAGATTGATTGAGGATCGTCTCTTGTTCAATCACTTCTGCGATTAAATCCTGCTTGTCTTGAAAGAGTGAGCGATTCTGTTGTAAGGCTGACTTGATTTCTGGATAATACTCTCTATTAACAAAATCAGGTATATCTTCTAAGTTATGGTGTAAGTCGCCAATCTGGTTTAAATCATTAAGAATAGTTTCAGAATCATTGAACGACTCCTGTTGAGCCTGCAATATATCTGTATTTAAAGTTGCGTCAGTTTCCTGGAGCTGGTGTAAGTTTGACAGATACTGATGGTGTTGACTAAAATTGATAGTCTGAGCTTTAATGAATAACATAACCCATAAAAAAGTTCCGCCTGCAGCAATTCCTATATTTCGCATAGCGGAGAACTTCATAATCAGCTCAGGTTCAATCGATTTAACAGACCTTACACCCAAACAGGCGACTCGATCGGGATAGATATCCTATCCACTCTTTTCAGGGCGTGCAAGGGATAACAAAGACATCGTTTGCAAAACTTTGCGAACATGATGATCCATCAGCCGGAAAATTGCTCCAGCTAGGATGTTGGCTCGGTTTAAGTTATGTCTTGTTGGATACCGTCAACCTAGAGTCGGCAAAACAGTTTAAATTCATATCCCCACCTGGGTTGATGTCTCGCTCTGCTCTCCAGGTGGGATATACAAGCGTCTGCCTGATTCTGCTCAAAGCCGATCGCTCGTCTATACTGACAGCGACGGAGTAGCCAAAAAAACATTTCAGACCAGAATGGACTTCTCCGTCACCTTTGGGTGAAGACGTTTTACTCTCAACCAGATAATATAGAAACACGCTGTACTGGGGTGTAAGTTCTACTTAAAATAACTTCCGGTTCCAATCCAGTCCGGAAGAGTTACCCCAGACAACAGCGTTAAGTTTTATTGAGAAATTATTAATCGGTCGCGGATTTCTGGTTACCAGATGCCAAGGAATTCTCAGGTGATGCTGACAAAGGTTCCCTGAGACAAGAGGTGCGATCGCGCACCAACCGTAGATACTCTTTCTGATTTAATGATTCTGGGGGGTGAGGAGATTCTCTGGTCTGATTTTTAGGATCGCCAGAAGCATCTCGATCACCACCATCTCGATTTTCCCCATGACGAAGACGTTGGTGAATCGTCCTCAAGCGATCCTGATTATTGATCGGTTCTCGCGGCTTGGGTAAATCCGAATTGGGCCAATTGGATAAATCGCTACAGGCGCAAGACTCTGGCGGTAATCCCACGTTGAACATAGGAACAGGCATATCGCAGCGGGAACAGGATTCCACGTCCCACTTTGATGTCAACAACTCAGAAATCGTCTGGCTAGTTCCTGTGAGATAACAATCCCCGCTTTCTGGGGAAAGCAGATATTGCCAAAGTTGCTCAAACTCCTGACTATAGTGATTACCAGCAATGATTCGCTGTGGTTGCAGCACCTTTTCACCATTGCGGACGACAATTGTTTTGCCAACCTGAAACCAATAGGCTAGGTAGCGTTTGACTTGTTGTTCAGATGCCATAGAATATATAAAACCTCAGCAGCAAAAGCTGCTTTATTGTTACAGTCTGTTATTTCTATGGTAGCGATTCCCGCGATAGCGGTGATCCCAGGGTGCTGAGATTAAGCACATGACCACCCGTAACCAAATACACGGGATTAGCAATCATACCGAACTGACGCACGACTTGACCAAGGCGATCGCGAAACGTTCTGCCTAGGGGATAAGCCGGAACTACACCCCAACCCGTTTCTTCAGCAACCAGAATAATGGTGGCTGAGCTTTGGTTGACAGTCCGCCAGAAGGTGTCTGTGGTATCCTGCCAACTCGAATCCTCTTGTTCGAGGCAATTCGCCACCCAGGTTCCCAAGGAGTCAATTAACAGACAGTAATCCGGTTGCTCCCACTCCAAAAGTGTCTCGACTAAATCTATCGGCGTCCACACCAAAGTCCACTCGGCAGGGCGTCTCTGTTGATGCTTCTCAATCCGGGCAACCCACTCTAAATCATTGGGATCAACCTGTGCCGTTGCCACATAAACAACCTGCTTATCCGTCTGATCGGCTAATTGTTCTGCCCATTCACTTTTTCCAGAACGGGCTGGACCCGTGACCAGGATAAGCTGACCCATCGATAGTATAGTATGGTTCCCGCGATCGCTTTCATCTGCCGTGATCAAGTTTAATCGACATTGGGCAAAACAAAGTCGCGATTATCTCCGGAACCTCAACGAATAGGTTCCGGAGCAGGATAGCGGACAGTCTACGGGTTTCAATATCTCGTAGACTGTCAACTACCTCGCTTAGTGCCCTTGAATGTATTCTGCCAAGATTTTGAGTGGCGCACCCCCAGCCGAACGAATATAAAGCTGATCTCCCCATAATCCTTTTTTCCAGTTTTTAAAGTAAGGTTTTAAGTCAGACTTTGTTAAAATGAATGGTAAACTATGAGTATGCTAACACGTCGAACCACTTTCAGGCTTTATCCAAACAAGACCCAATGTGACAAGCTCCATTGGGCTAGAAAAATGCATTGCGATCTCTACAACGCGGCAATAGCTAACCGTAGAACGCAGTACAAGCACCTTGGTCATTCTGTTGATTACTTTGAGCAACAGAATTGTTTACCTGAGTTTAAAAAGGTTTGGGTTGAGTATGCTGAATTGGGATCTCAGACGTTGCAAGCTACATTAAAACGGGTTGACTTTAGCTATAAAGGCTTTTTTCGGGGACTTGGTAAATATCCCAAGTTCAAGTCTAAGCGGCGGTATAGTGGCTGGACATATCCCAACAAGCAAAGCTGGAAGGCTTTGTCTGATGGCAAAAACGGTTATTTGGAACTGAGAGACCTTGGTTTAAAGATCCAGATGCGGGGTCAGGCTAGGACTTGGGGAACCCCAACCACTTGCACAATCTTTTTTAGAAACGGCAAGTGGTATGCGTCAATTACCGTGCAGTGCAACCCGACTCGCCAAACAGATAAAAACTCAATTGGAATTGACCTTGGCTGCAAAGATGTGGTGACACTTTCAACTGGTGATAAAATCGCTAAACCAGATTTTATCAAGGAGGGACACAAGAAGGTTAAGGTAGCTTCAAAGCGGTTAAGACGCAAGAGACCGCCTAACAGAAACAAGAAAGTTAAGGGTTCGAGACGATGGAAGAAAGAACGAAAGCGAGTTTCTAATCTTCAGGGCAAGATAGCTCGTCAAAGGGAAGATTGGCTGCACAAAACAACCAGCAAGATAGTTAGCGGTAATAGCCTAATTGCTGGGGAGCAGTTAAACGTTAAAGGCATGACCCGAAAAGCTAAGAAGGGTAAGCGCAAGAAACAGAAAGCCGGATTAAATCGGTCTATTCTTGACGTTGGGTTTGGTAGAGTCGGCGATTTGCTGGCTTATAAAGCAGCTGAGGCTGGTGGTTTTTATGTCGAGTCACCAACCAAGACACTTAAGCCAACTCAACGGTGTGCTAAATGCTGGGAACTAACACCCAAGACCCTAGCCGACAGAGTTCACGTCTGCTCTAATACTGACTGCGGTCACCTTGAAGACAGAGACGTTAATGCTGCCCAAGTCAACGAAATTTGGGCAAGGGGCTTGGAACGAGCCTCTTTAGACGCGGAGTCGCCTAGCTCTACTGATTGCTCCAAGCATGAAGCAGCCATCGGCAAGGAAACGTCAGAAACGGCGACTTCAACCAAGTAAGTCGCCGTAGTTCATTTGAATAGGTAGGTGGCAATGTCCCAAAACTAAACCCTAGGGACTTCATCTGCTGCAAGAAGCGTGATTTTTGCCCAGTGACATCAGAAACGATGAAACCAGAACTGCAACGGATCGAAAGCACTCTATCTCAATTAGCCCAGGATGACTCAACCCCATCCACGGCTGTGGCGTCCCCAGTGGACTCAACTGGGGATCAGTCTAGCGACTCCGCCAAAGGGAAAGAACCTTCATTCTCGATTAGTGTGACGCCATTCCCGGCTCAAAAGCAGCAAGATAAAACCCCAACACTGCCGAAACTCAAATCGGCTAGCTTCAGTGAACATCGCCATAGTGCCAATCCCGCCTTGGCAATGAACCTGCTCAAAGAAATTGAAGAGATTGTCTCTGGTTGGCAGAAACAACTGCATACTATAGTCCGCCAAATTCAAGATATTTATATGGATGGACCGATTGTTGAGGGGTGGTTAGAATCTCATACCCGTCAACCGGAAGCGGATCACTCAGGAGTACGTCG
This sequence comes from Coleofasciculus sp. F4-SAH-05, assembly GCF_040222985.1. Lineage (NCBI taxonomy): Bacteria > Bacillati > Cyanobacteriota > Cyanophyceae > Coleofasciculales > Coleofasciculaceae > Coleofasciculus > Coleofasciculus sp. F4-SAH-05. The sequence goes on along the minus strand of NZ_JAVKBY010000040.1, from coordinate 8,683 downwards.
TGCTGAGGTGGATCGACTCATGGACTACGTAACCCAACCGTGGCATCAATCCCAGGGCGATACGAATGTCACCTGTGAATCCCCCCGTGCAGGTTATCGCCTTTGTGGATTAGATGCAGATGGTCAGTTTTGGGTGCGTATCTGTCCTGCGGATCAAGTCCCTAGTGTCAGTTTAGCGATCGCACGGTATCAGAAGCTACGACAACTACTGAGTCGCAAAAATGATCTGGAAACGCGCCTCAGTCAGCTTGCAGAAACCCTAGCGGTATTGCACGCTCATCTGGGTAACGACTAACCTTCAACTGAAAGTTGGCAGGTTAGTGAGTCAGGAAGTTATAACATTGATGGAACGTAATAGCACTTATAGCGGTACTAAGACAGGTTAGGACACTCTTGACTGTTCCCTGTTAAGCAGTTCCCTCTTGGACTAACTGATATCCTTTCCGTACCTCGTAGTGCTATATGTGGCTGTTTCCCATCCCTTATCCCGTTCAAATTCTTTAATTGAGAATGGCACTGTAGCCTATCCCACCAGAATAAAAACGCTCAAAACGCTAAACTATGAATCTGAGCATCTAGCCAGCGGTTCATCTAGCCAGTAGAGATGGTATGGTCAAGGTGGCAAAATCTCATAATCCTCTCCAGTAATCGGGGGAATGCTACAATTTTCGCTATTGATCACAGTTCCGCCTGTCCCCACTCGAACACGTTTTGAATCCTATTCATTATCAGCGTTCAAAATACAAGTAAACCGTTCCCGTTCTCATCGATTAAATCTCTTTAAAGTATGACTCTTCTTAATTCTAAAGTTCCCGTTTCTGTTCTAATCCCGGCAAAAAACGAAGAAGCTAACCTTCCGGCTTGTCTGGCTAGTGTAGCTAGAGCTGATGAAATATTTGTCGTGGATTCCCAAAGTAGCGATCGCTCTATCGAAATTGCCGAGAAAACGGATGCGAAAGTCGTGCAATTTTATTTCAATGGACATTGGCCCAAAAAGAAAAACTGGAGTTTAGAAAATCTGCCCTTTCGTAATGAATGGGTGCTGATTGTGGATTGCGATGAACGCATTCCCCCAGGGCTTTGGGATGAAATTGCTACGGCGATTAAAAATCCCAACTATGAAGGGTACTATATCAATCGCCGCGTTTATTTCTTAGGCAAGTGGATTCGCCACGGCGGAAAATATCCAGACTGGAATCTGCGCTTGTTTAAACATCAAAAAGGTCGCTATGAAAATCTGGGAACTGAAGGAATTCCCAATACAGGAGATAATGAAGTTCACGAACACGTTATCCTGCAAGGTTTAGTCGGTTATCTCAAAGCGGACATGGATCATATCGACTTCCGAGATATCTACCACTGGCTGGCACGACACAATCGCTATTCCAACTGGGAAGCCCGGGTCTACCTTAATATGCTCACGGGTCATGATGAATCAGGTACGATTGGTGCTAATTTATTGGGAGATGCGGTACAGCGCAAGCGTTTTTTGAGAAAGGTTTGGGTGTGGCTACCCTTTAAACCAACCTTGCGATTTATTATCTTTTACTTTATCCGATTTGGCTTTCTGGATGGTAAAGCAGGTTATATTTACGGACGCTTGTTGAGTCAATACGAATATCAAATTGGTGTCAAACTCTACGAATTACGCAAATTTGGCGGTCATCTCAATCCAGAGGCGGAAACATCAACCGTATCATCTGCGAAATCTCCGGCTACTTCTGTGGTTTCTCCCAATTCCTAATCGGCTGTTACATGGTTCAAATTACTGATTAAGATTTGGTCAAAGGAAAGAGGAAAAAGGGAATTTTATTGATTTGACAATGAAAAAAATAATAATTGATTAGCCAAAGCGCTAAAAAAATAAAATTTTCGCCATTATTGATATTAAGGTTTAAATGCCGAACAGCTTATCTATGAGCCGAGACTTAGACACCAACGTTCCAGATTTCACCGAACCTCCTAGTTTGGATGACACCCCGTTAGTTGATTTGCGAAATTATGACCAGTCCAATTTTGACCGGGGGCGTCCAAGCTGGTTCATTTTACTCTGGTGGTTGGTGCAAGCTGTTGCTTTTCCGATAAGTCCACATAATTTTAATGGCTTTCGCTGCTTTATCCTGAGGTTATTTGGTGCAAAAATTGGTCGAGGCGTACTCATCCGTCCAACTGCTCGCTTTACCTATCCTTGGAAGGTAGAAATTGGGGACTATAGCTGGATTGGGGATGATGTGGTGTTGTACAGCTTAGAGCAGATTCACATCGGATGTCATTGTGTGATTTCTCAAAAAAGCTATCTTTGCACCGGAAGTCATGATATCCAAGATGCGGCTTTTAGTCTAAAAACGGCGGGAATTAGTGTTGGGAATGGTGTTTGGATTGCGACGGATTGTTTTATTGCTCCTGGTGTCCAAATTGGGGCGAATGCCGTTATTGGCACCCGCAGTAGTGTTTTTAGTAATATTCCGGCTCAACAGGTGTGTTGGGGAACACCCGCCCGTGCCCGTTATCTCAGGCAAATTTAGGTGATCAGATATAACTAGGTCAAATGAATCCATTTTATACAGCTATTCCAACTCATCGGGATCAACCCCTAACTCTCGCAATCTTGCCGCCAATCGTTCTGCTCTTTCCTGTTCCGCCGCTGCCTGTTCCTGTGCCTCAACAGCCTGTTCTCTTGCCTCAACAGCGTCTTCCTCTGGCGTTAAAATTAACTCACCCTCAATCGTCATCCACCGCAACCACAGACGATTAATTCCCCGAAAACTCCCCTGCCATAATCCTAAACTTAACTCTAATTCCGGCATCAATAACCGATTATCAATCAGATTCATCGGTTCATAATGACCCCCGACTAAATGAAACCCCTGCACTTCATTGGTATAACGACTAAACACAATTGAGTAAGGAATCCGCAAAATCTGCTCGTAAACTTGCCACTTTGTTGGCGGATTTACTGGTTTTTGTACCCTGTTCCCCAAATCTTCCTCTTGTGTACCGGGCGATAATAATTCGACAACGACAAAGGGATTCACCTCTTCTTGCCAAACCACGTAACTTAATCGTAAATCCCGCCCTTCATACAACCGAGGTACACCTACCACACCAAACCAATCTGGACGTTTGTACCACTGAGGATGGGTAACACTATAGTAAAGATTCAAATCACAAGCAGAAAATACCAACTCCAGATTCCAGTTAGCTGGTTGAAACGTCAGAAGCAACAATAAGGGTTGGAAAAAATGAAACTCGTCTGGCAATCCAGGTTCCTCCGGGTTATCACTCGGTAAATCATACATCGTCGGTAAGGTTTGCCGAGGTGAAAGGGGTGGATCTGATTGAGTTGGAAGGTGAACCATGGTGATTTATGGCAGTTTTCTGATCGGAAATTAGTTTTAGCAGGACTTACGCAGTTACACCACAGATGGGCGCAAAGAGTTCCAAGAAGTCTTTCAGTATACCGAGTGGTTTCAAACATGGGGCAAAGAGATTCCCGCTCCTCAAGACTTGTACTACATGGTTCCGACAATTTGCCGCCACTATATTCAACTGCGCTATCGCCTGATGCAGTTGTTCTATGATGCCTTGTTTGAGAATACTCTGGATGGTCTACCGATATGCCGTCCCTTGTTCCTCAACGATCCCGAAGATCTAGCCCTGTACAATGATAAGGAACAATTCCTCAACAATGAGTTCTTTGTTCGCAAGGATCTGCTGATTGCACCAGTGTTGCACCCCCAATCGGAAAATAACAATGGTGGTAAGCGGGATGTCTATCTGCCCCAAGGAAGCAACTGGTATTGCTTTGTGAACAACAGTATGCCTCTGGGTGCAGCCACAGAAGGGGGAACAACGGTACGGGATTTTGATGCCAATATCAATACCAATGGCGATCACATTCACTTTATCGTTCCCATTTTCGTCCGGGCTGGTGCAATTATTCCCACAATTGAGATAGAACAATATGTGGGGCAATTGAATGCAGAAGGGAAACCCAATCCGATTACCCTGAATGTCTATCCTGGGCAGCAAGGGGAATACACGATGTATTTGGATGATGGAGTGAGCCGTTCTTCTGCTCCCAAAGCTGAAGTGGATGACGATAAAGCCAACGACGAATATCGTGCGACCAAAATTACCCAGAGCTATACCAGTCAGAAGACGCGGGAGATTAAAGTCGAGCGCATCCACGATGGATATACGCCCCAGTATGAGCAGTATTTCTTCGTCGCCATATTGCATGATCCAGGGGAAGCAAAGGGAAGCAATGGTCCGTTGAACAGCGTTACCATTGCCGGACAACAGCTAAGTGCAATTACTGGTAACAGCCCAGAGGAACTGGCGCAGCATCTCAATGATTCTGGCAGCAATGCTTGGTATTACAACGAGAATATCAACATCAGTTTCATCAAGGTGTTCGATAATGCCTCGTCGATTACCATTAACTTAGGCTATGTGTAATATCACGTTCGGTTAGCTATGTAGAGACGCGCCATGGCGCGTCTCTACGTCTCACCCATTCAGCGTTCTTAATTGGGAAGAATTGTATTATGAAAACGGATAAAACGACAGAGGAAACGAAAAAGGTGTGGAAACACCACATTGAGGCATGGGATGCAGGCGATCTAGATGAGATTATGGCTGACTATGGCGAAGACTCCCTATTGATTTTGAACAATACAGTGTACAAGGGGATTGAAGCAGTACGTGGTGTTTTTGAGAGTCTTTTTCAGATATTTAGCAATGGTGAAAACATAATTGATCCTGAAGTGATTGAAGGAGAAGTGATCTACATTACTTGGCACTTTACGCCGACAAATGATGACACTTACTTTGGAACGGACAGCTTTGTTGTTCACAAAAGCATGATTAAATACCAAACCATTGCATCTCTACTGTATGAAAAATACCTCATAGGTTCTTGATGGAAAAAGGTTAACAGTCGGTTGCCTAGCTGTTTGTTCGTGTCTCATTTTTTTCCAGGGAGCATCCCACGCCCCGAAAAAAGCCAAGAGCGATCGCGCCACCCGATGTACCGTAGGCGGCAATCGGCAAGGGAAAGCGGCAAATCCCCAACCCGCGATCGCAAACTCTACCGGAGAAAACCATGCAAGTCCAACTCAAGCAAATAATCCTTCCCCCCGGTCAACAACTTCTGATGATCGATGTCACTTGGCAAATGTATAAACAACTGCTAGAGGAGTTCGGTGAACAAAGGGGTTCGCGGATTAATTACAGTCAAGGATTATTAGAAATCATGGTACCTTTACCCGAACATGAAGATGATAAAGTAATGATTGCCGACTTTGTCAAGGTACTCCTGGAAGAACTAGACATAGAATTTAGAAGCTTGGGTTCAACAACCTTTAAAAGTGAAACCATGCAACAAGGGATAGAAGCGGATGATTGCTTCTATATTGAAAACGAAGCAGCCGTGCGTGGGAAAAAACGCATCGATTTAAGCGTAGATCCGCCGCCCGATTTAGCCCTGGAAATTGATCTTACCTCCCGCACTCGATTTAATAACTACGAAGCATTAGGAGTAGGGGAACTGTGGCGGTTTAACGGGAGGAAATTAGAAATCAACGTGCTGCAAGACGGTGAATACATCCAGGTGAGCGAAAGTCCTCATTTCCCGGGGTTTTCCTTGGGTGAAGCACTCCCAGACTATTTAGAACGGAGTAAAATTGAGGGGCGAAATCAAACGATGAAAGTTTTCCGTGCTTGGGTGAGACAGCAGAACGAAAACTGAATTAAGTAGGTTGACGGAAATAAACCAAATTCAAACTTTTACATAAGACGTAGCTGGCTTTTCAAGGGAGCGAGTATGGCGAATGAAGATGTTTACCGTTAACTTATATTGTCCCTACTTACTTAGATTATCTATCTGACCAACTTTCCTCAATCTTATTCAAAACACTATCCACATCTTCACCACCCACATAATCTACAATACCTGTCCAAAACGTACCCGTTCCCACGGCTCCTGGCATCATATCTGAACCGTCAAAGCGCACAACTTTTGCATTAGATAAAATCTCAACTTGTCGTTTCGTTACCTCATCCGGATACGCATCTAAACTCACCTGTTGATGCGGAGAGAGATAACCGCCAATACCTGCCAAGATTTCATGAGGCTTTGATGTTGCTAAATATTCCATTAACTTTTGTGCCTCTGGAGTATCGTTAAACATCGCCACGATTTCACCCGATACCAAAACTGGAGCATCAATGTCTTGATTGATTGTGGGAAATGGAAAGACATCAACATTTTCACCCATTACTACATTATCCGGGAAAAATGCGGTAATAAAGCTACCTTGATGATGCATATAGCAACTGGGCGGTTGTTCAAAAAGCCCCTTGGGTGAGTCTCCAAAGGGTGTACTCAACGCACCTGTTGTACCTCCAACCACATATTTGGGATTCAGCGCAATCGTGCCAAATTTTTCAAATGCTGCTTCAACAGTGGGATGATTGAAGGGGATTTCATGAGTAATCCACTGATCATAAACCTCTGCTCCAGCCTGATGCAGCATGATATCTTCTACCCAATCTGTCCCCACCCAACCTGTAGCACTACCATTTTCCATCCCGATACACCAAGGAACACCACCATCGGCTACAATTTTGTCTGACAATGCGATCATTTCATCCCATGTTGTCGGAACTTCATAGGCCTTGGCTGTAAAGGCGGTTGGGTTATACCAAACTAAGCTTTTAACAAATGCCCGATACCAGATACCATATATTTGGTCATCAACGCTAGCTAGATTCAACCAATCCTGAGCATAAGCATCGGATAGTTGTGTCATATCCATAAACGAATCAATCGCCACCAGCTTTCCTTCACGGGCAAAGTCAGCCATCAAACCCGGTTGGGGAAACATGGCGATATCCGGCGCATTACCTGAATCAACCCGCACGGGTAATAGAGTGGCGAACTCACTCGTGCCTTCGTAAACAACCTTAATTCCTGTTTCTTCAGTAAATGGTGCTAGGGCTTTTTTTAGTTCCTCCTCACCCTTGCCTGTACCAACTCCCATAATGGTCACGGTATTGCTTTGAGCAGACTCATTTTGAGCCGGACTACAAGCGGCTAAAACTATTGGTAAGCTCAATAGTAAAGTCAGTTTTTGACTAACTTTTGCTCTCAACATTTCTATTTTCTACCCAAGGGGAATAAATTTAATCTAATGATGCACCCCACTGGTTTAGTTTTAACAATTAGTATTCGTATTGATGCTGAAAAAATCAACATCAAATTCTGGTGTCATAGTCCTTCTAAGATAACCTTGATTTTGGCGATCGGCAATGGTTGATGAATGATGAGATGATTTTAACGATTTGTAAATGAAAGAACCGGCTAATCACTCCCTTGAGTATGACGAATGACGAATGACAAATGACGAATGACTCTACGGAGATAAACGTTGTATCATCCAGATACCATCTTCTGTACGTTGATAGAGCAACCGATCATGTAACCGACTTGGACGCCCCTGCCAAAACTCAATGGCGACAGGAATTAATCGAAATCCTCCCCAGTGAGGTGGACGTGGTATGGTTTTATTCTTATACTCTTTTTTAAGCTGTTGCAATCGTTGCTCCAGTACCTCGCGGCTGTCAATCACCTGACTTTGCTCAGATGCCCAAGCCCCCAGTTGAGAGTCTTGGGGACGGCTATGAAAATAAGCATCTGACTCCTCAGCCGACACCTGTTCAATCTGTCCCTCAATCCGCACTTGTCGTTCTAGCTGAGTCCACCAAAACGCGATCGCGCCCCAAGGATTTGCCAATACCTGTTGTCCCTTGTGACTTTTGTAGTTGGTATAGAAAACAAACCCCCGCTCATCGTATCCTTTAAGCAGTACCATTCGCGCCGACGGTTTCCCATCGGGTGTTGCCGTCGCCAGAGTCATCGCATTGGGTTCTGGCAACTTCGCGGCTACCGCTTGGTCAAACCATAAGGTAAATTGCTCGAATGGATGGGGATGAGCATTTGTTTTATTTAACCGTTGTAGGCTGTACTCTTGCCGCAAATCGGCGATGCTTTTACTCATTTTCTCAATTTTTGCTCCAGACAAAAGGTTTTGACGTCTCTTGCTAAAATTGTCAAGAAACTTTAAACTAGAGGATTAAACTAATGCGACAACTAAACTTTCTGCTCATATTTGCTGTGTGTTTAGCGTTGGTTTTGTTTAGCTTGCAAAACACGCAGCCCACGTCGATTCAAATTATTGAAGGCATTGATGTTGAGGCTCCTCTAGCCCTAGAACTGATTATAGCCATGGGACTAGGTTCTGTATTGGCATGGCTTTTTAGTGTTTGGGCGCAGCTACAGCGACAGCTAGAGTCCTGGAAAGCCGCTCGCCAGATCCGGGCGAAAGAGGAACGCATTGAAGAATTAGAACAAGACATGGAACGCTATAAGGCAGAAGTCGAAGAACACCAATTACCCGCACTATCGGCATCTGAAACGGTAACAGAAGGTACCATCGTTGAGCAAGGGTGAATGAATTTTGGGGCAATGTGAGAGTGTTAACCGCTTCCAAAAACCTAGTCATATCTGCTCACAAGTAAACAAACCTAGGCAAAACTCAACGGTATAAGTTTCTTCAAGCGCTTGTTTTTAGTGCCCTGCCGCTTCCCTGTTGAGGGTCAACACCGAGCGAAGCCGAGG
>NZ_JAVKBY010000039.1:0-31133 GCF_040222985.1 Coleofasciculus sp. F4-SAH-05 | reverse complement strand
CCATCTTCAAACAAGGTGTTTTCTACGGTTGCACCGTGAATGGCACACAGCAGCGCTCCACCTAAGATACCTGCCACTCCCATCATGTGGAAGGGGTTCAGTGTCCAGTTGTGGAACCCTTGGAAGAACAGCAAGAAGCGGAAGATACCGGCGACGCCGAAGCTAGGAGCAAAGAACCAAGACGATTGCCCCAAGGGATAGATCAAGAATACGCTGACAAATACCGCGATCGGTCCACTGAAGGCAATGGCGTTGTAGGGTCGAATTCCCACTACACGGGAAATTTCAAATTGCCGCAGCATGAAGCCAATTAAGCCAAATGCACCGTGCAGGGCGGTAAAGCTCCAAAGCCCACCGATTTGACACCAACGGGTGAAGTCGCCTTGGGCTTCAGGTCCCCACAGTAGCAGTAGGGAATGACCGAAGGTATTGGCGGGGGTGGAAACCGCCACAGTCAGGAAGTTACAGCCTTCCAAGTAGGAAGAGGCTAAACCGTGGGTATACCACGAGGTAACAAAGGTTGTACCGGTTAGCCAAGCCCCAACAGCCAAGTAGGCGCAGGGGAGCAGGAGTATACCTGACCAACCGATGAATACAAAGCGATCGCGCTTTAGCCAGTCATCGAGTGCGTCAAACCATCCTCTTTGGCTGGGAGCGCGTCCGACAGCTATGGTCATCGTTTCAAATCCTCTTACATTAAGGGTTTACAAGGATTTTTCGCTTGACAGTTCCACAGCGGAAGACTGGGAATTTGTGAGAAAGTCAGTCAGTTTGACTAACTTTGCCTGAATACAGGGTGTGTCAAGCACCCTAGCGTCACCAGCTTATAATTTAACTGGCATGGACTTAATTTTTCTTAAACTATCATAGTTTTACACGAATCCTCGATTTTCGCTAGGGAGAGTAGGGGATTCAGTGCTTGAATACCATAATAGTAGACACTGAAAAATTTACAAACTGATACATCTGACTCAGAATTGCCCCTGAGCGGCACGGGGGGAACCAAAAATGGCATGATAACTAATTCTCAAAAATTTTGACTTTATTGGGTAGACTTTTATGTAGCGCAGAACAAAAATGGCATATTTTAGAGAGTGAAGGAACAGGATAGTATGACAGCCACCCAAACCCAACAAGAGAACCGCGTACTCCGTCAATCTGTTCTAGGTTCTCGGCGGTTCAGCAACTACTGGTGGGCAGTTGTCGCCTCAATCGGCGGTACGGGATTTCTTTTAGCTGGACTTTCCAGTTATTTTCAACGCGATCTCTTGCCTGTTGGCGATACCAGAGGTTTACAGTTTATCCCTCAAGGCATCGCCATGAGCTTTTACGGGATTGCCGGCTTGCTCTTTGCCCTCTATCTCTGGCTGGTTATCCTTTGGGATGTTGGCGGTGGATACAATGAGTTCAACAAGGAAACTGGAATGGTTAAAGTGTTCCGTTGGGGCTTTCCTGGCAAAAACCGCCAGGTTGAGTTTAGCTGCCGCCTGCAAGATGTGCAATCGATTAAAGTTGAGATCAAAGAAGGGCTTAATCCCAACCGCACTCTCTACCTGCGCGTCAAAGATCGCCGGGAGGTTCCACTCACTCGCGTGGGACAGCCTTTGCCCCTATCGGAACTGGAAAACCAAGGTGCAGAACTGGCTCGTTTCCTCGCTGTCCCCCTAGAAGGCATGTAATCGGAAATCCCGGTTAACTATCTCCTTTTTGGTAGACAAAAGGCAGAGGGCAGAAGGCTCTAAGGAAGAATGATTAAGTAGCGTCAGCTACAAGAAGGTAGGTTAATAAATATGCAAGTAATCGTCCGGCGATGGTTCCTGGTTGTGGTAGTAATTGTTGGCTTAAGTCTCGGAGCTTGTAGTTCGTCAAAGGTGGCATCCCAAAACACGACGGATTCCTCAACAGCCGCAACAACAGGAACGTCGGTAGCTCAAGTCACTAATCCTCAAATTAGCAGCTTACCCCAATTAGAGGGAAAAGCGACGGTTGTTTTAACGGTTAAAGATGCTCCGATTACCATTGAGGTCGATGGCACAAATGCTCCGATTACAGCCGGGAATTTTGTCGATCTGGTCGATCGGGGTTTTTATAACGGCTTAGTATTTCACCGAGTCGTGCGTGAACCCCAACCCTTTGTGGTTCAGGGAGGTGATCCCCAAGGGAAAGACCCCAATGTTCCGGTAGAGCGTCTGGGAACCGGGAGTTTTACTGACCCGAAAACACGCCAGCCTCGTTACATTCCTTTAGAAATAAAGCCAAAGGATGCCGAGGTTCCCATCTATAGCAAAACGTTGGAGCAAGCTGGAATTTCTGTTCCTCCCCAGTTGCAGCATACTCGTGGTGCTGTGGCGATGGCACGCTCATCGATGCCAGATTCAGCCTCATCCCAGTTTTATATCGCGCTATCGGATCTGCCTTTTCTCGATGGAAATTATGCGGTGTTCGGCTATGTTAAAAATGGCATGGATGTGGTAGATAATATCCAAGTGGGCGATCGCATCGAGTCAGCCGAAGTCACCCAGGGACTGGAAAATCTGAAACGACCTGAATCTGAAGCAGAAGCATCTCCCTAGTTCATCTTGGCAAGGGGATCTGGGGGAGCAAAGGTGATTCAGGTGCAGATGTGTAGGGGCGGGTTTTACGGATAACATTTTGGAGACAACCAATAACTTAACGAAACCCGCCCTTCTAGAGCCTCGGTTCAGTGACGTCCTCCTACACCGACCCTACGGGTACTTGTCAATGAAATACAAAAACAATTTACCCTTACTATTAGCTGACAACAAGCAAGTTGTCAATAATAAACTGGCGATTCATCCCACGATCAATCGAAGATTAGAGCGTGGGGAACCTATCGCCGGATAAGCGAACCGCAGGAAGTGAAGGGTCAAAATTTGGGTTTGCATTCGGTTGTTGTTACAGGAATTGGTCTAATCTCAGCATTAGGTGGTTTAGAACAAAGTTGGCTCCGACTGCTTAATGGTGAGTCAGGGATTCGGTCTTCTCAACCCTTTCCAGAACTACCCGTTCGACCCTTGGCGCTAATCGATTCCGTGCCAAGTTCATTAACGAGGTTGACTCAGGTCGTCGTCACCGAGGCTCTGGCTGATGCCAATCTTCAGACACCAATGCCTAATTGTGGTGTGGTGGTTGGCTCCAGTCGTGGCTGTCAGGCGTCTTGGGAAGAGTTGATACGAGCCGCAGGGGAACAAGGGAGCGGCGGAATAGGGGAGCTATTTTCTAGTTCCCAGGCTTGGTTAGAGACATTGCCACATCAAGCCGCGATCGCAGCGGCTCGGCAAATTGGCTCGATGGCACCTGTATTCGCACCAATGGCAGCTTGTGCAACGGGAATTTGGGCGATCGCACGGGGATTTGAACTCATCCAAACCGGTCAATGTCAACGGGTTGTTGCGGGTGCGTTGGAAGCCCCGATTACCCGATTAACGTTGGCAGGATTTGACAAAATGGGGGCTTTGGCAAAAACAGGGGCTTATCCCTTTGACCAACGACGAGAGGGTTTAGTGTTGGGTGAAGGGGGAGCGGTTTTGGTCTTGGAGTCAGCAGAATTAGCCTTAAGTCGTGGTGTGCCAATTTATGGGCAACTATTAGGTTTTGGATTTAGTTGTGATGCATACCATATTACAACGCCAAAGTCAAGCAACACGAGTGCGATAACAGCAATCCAGCAATGTTTAGATCGAAGTCATCTTTCCCCCACTGAGATTGACTATATTCACGCTCATGGCACAGGGACTCGGTTAAACGACGAAAATGAAGCCCAGTTAATGGATGATTTGTTTACCCATAGAGTAGCGGTAAGTTCAACCAAGGGAGCCACGGGTCATACCTTAGGTGCATCGGGCGCGATCGGTGTCGCGTTTTGTTTGATGGCACTCAAGCATCAGATATTACCGCCTTGTGTAGGATTGGGCAAACCCGCGTTTGATTTAGATTTGGTGACCCAAGCCCGTAGGCACAAGGTTCGCCAGCTATTATGTTGGAGTTTTGGTTTTGGGGGTCAAAATGCAATCCTGGCTTTGGGGAAGTATAGCAGTACCAAGGCAGGTTAGGACATTCTTTACTATTCCCTGTTCCCTGTTCCCTTGTCCTCATACTCAACTTTAATTGTGTCCGACTACTTACATTTAAATGCATGACAGCTGATTAGTTTTGAGTGTGATTATCTGCAGTCAAGGACGTTGGGTTACTCATTTGCAGTGCCGTTTTCGTATCCGTACCCGTCTTTTCCCAAATTGCCTCTAACAAAGAATTTTCATCCAGTTCCGCACTAATGTAAGTGATATTTTCGCTAGCCATGATTGCCTGGGCTTGGGCGGCGATATCGGGATATTTTTGGAAGACGGCTTGGAGAACTTGATCTCGGCATTGGAAAAGTTCGTCATAGCCAAAAACGCGATCGCACTCCCAGAATTGAACCGCTAATTGGTGTCCGGCTAACGCTGATTTAACGGTGGCTAGAATCTCAGCATCCCCGTAGGCATTTTCGACGATAGGTGTCAGATCATGTATATCTTCGCCGTACTCTTTGGGATGAATATCACCTTCAATTTTGATTTGGATCACACGCAATTCCTCAAGCGCTGTTTCCAGAGGGGGTGGAATGACGGGGGGTGAGGTTTTATTGGCGATTTTGTCCGAACGATTGGCATCCGTACTTTCCGAACGCACGGATAGTATACTCAGTAAACAGCTTACGAGTAGGGTAACTGTCATGAAGATCAGCGCTAATTTCTTAAATTGCATCTGTCAAACTATTAAAATAAATGGATTAGCAGCCCGCTTGAGTTTATTATTCCCAAGTCACTAGCCTAAAATCACCAAAGCCATTTTCAGGAAACGACTTTTAATCGTGAGACTAAAGCCGGAAAGCTTGTTGGCTCAATCTTAACATTATCTTTGAGGATTATGGTGATTTTGTTTTCCGGTGAATCCAGCCGTGATAGTTAACTTTACACGAATATCTTATTATCCTATTTTTAAAGCAAAGTCTTATTGTATTTGTGGCTTAAATATGTCTTTAATTTTCCATAGTTTAATTTTTTATTGAAGAGATATAAGATCTTAGACTAATCTCTTCAATCTTCTGCCTACTGAGGCGTTGCTGAATAAGGGTTGGGGTGAGGATAGAGAACGGGAAGCGGTTGTCGTGCGAGCGTCTGGCTCGCTATTTTGTCGGAGTTTTCATCTATCGAGGCTTATTTATTGCACTTTATGAACCTTTAATTGTCCTTAAACCCTTTCTTTTTAAGGGGTTCCAGTTTTTGCAGCCAGCTCTACTTAAGAGGAATGGCAGCAGGTATTCCTTACGGAGTATCCTTGTGAAAGATATCAGCCTCTCTGCCAACAGGCTTATGCCTAAGGCATCAGACTTATAAATGTGTGAAGCTGATACCCGCGATCGCGAGTTTTTTGATCACCATTGGTACGAGTACAATTAACATCTTAAGCCACACAGGGGCAAACACCAGGCTAACCAACAGGCAAATCATGGCGGTAAACGCGGCGGCAAGTTGGACGATTTCTTCTGTCGTGTTAACAACCACACAAACTGCTGCGAAGGTGATTGTTAAGGTTATCAATAAAACCAAAAGCATAATAACTCACCAGGGTAGATTCGATTGAGCGATAGTTTGTGTTCCTAGGACTGATAAGACTTATGCCTGTCTCTCCACTCTCATTTTGACTGGCGACTGGGTTGTGATGCGAGGAACAATCAAACCTCCTCTCTTAACGACTACAAATTTTTAGATGGGAGTGTCAAGAGTTATCCAGGGTTTCACACAAGCTTCATCAACGCTTCATAAAGACCTCATAAAGGCTTAATAATCAGATTGCTGGTCACCAATCACCAATGTTGAATCTTAACACTGGGCTAAATCCTATCGCGTTTCATCCCCAAGTGAGTTGCGCGATTACCCCAGAGATATTTTTGAACTGACGCATGGAAATAAGTCCTATAGGAGAGGTTAGCTCTAGCCACTTACTCTTACAATTTATGAAGAATTAACCCCCAAAGCTATATATGATTATCTCTACCGATATCCAGATTCCCTTTTCTCGTTCCATTGTTTTTGCGACCTACCGTGATAGGTTAATGGAGTTAATCCCCTATATGACGAATGTTCGGAGCATCGAGGTGAAGTCCCGTCATCAAGACAATGCATGTATTCACGCCGTCAACGAGTGGCACGGTGGTGGCGAGATTCCAGCCGCCGTTAGAACACTGCTGAGCAAAGATATGCTCAAGTGGACAGAATATAATACCTGGAATGAGTCAGATTATACTCTGGTATGGAGTATCCAGACTCACGCCTTTACTGAAGCTGTCCACTGCGCTGGCAAGAATCGCTTTTTGAATGATCATGGTCAGACGTTGATTGAAAGTCGCGGCGAAATCAGGATTGATCCTAAGCGGATTCAGGGAGTTCCACCATTGTTAAAAAACCAGGTTGCATCAGTGGTTGAGGATTTTCTAAGCAAAAAAGTTGAACCAAACCTGCTACAGATGAGTGAGGGAGTACGTCAATACCTAGACCAACAAACAATTAAATACAAACTAGCTTAGAGCGGTTTTATGGTTTGACAGACAGGTTAGTAGTAAGGGCTTTAGCCCTAGATTAGGTTGGGCAGAAGGCATCGACCTAACTGACAATCTATTCCACCATTGTAGCTGTGTCATGCCCCCATCATGAGTTAAGCGTCTACTTTGTCTACAGGCTAAGCACTTGTGCCCCTTAAAACGGGTGAAAAATCTGATCGGCATTGTCGCACTCTAAACTTAACACTGACGCGATCGCACAACGATGACAACCACACTAGATCAAACCATTACCTTAACCCAATTCCTCCAACTACCAGAGACAAAACCTGCCAGTGAATTTATCAATGGTCGCATCTACCAAAAACCAATGCCCCAAGGCAAACACTCCCGGCTACAGCTTAAACTTTGCAATAGGATCAACCAAGTCGCTGAAGCTTCGCAAATTGCCCTCGCTTTCCCAGAACTGCGCTGCACGTTTGGTGGGCGTTCAATCGTACCTGATGTTACCGTCTTTCAATGGGAACGCATCCCCGTTGACGCTGACGGTGAAATAGAGAATGTATTCGCGCTTCATCCCGATTGGACGATTGAAATTCTCTCTCCCGATCAGAATGCGACTAAAGTGATCAGAAATATTCTCCATTGTCTAAGACACGGCACTCAGTTAGGATGGTTTATTGACCCGGATGAACGGTTGATCATTGTATTCCTGCCGGGACAACAACCCTTAGAAATGACAGGTGATGATCCGTTACCTGTACCGGAGTTTTTGGAATTAAATCTAACTGTTGCTCAGGTGTTTGCTTGGTTAAAGGCAGGCAAATAGTGAGACGACAGCAATTGATATAGCCATTGTGTCTTACTTTTACTAATCTTTTGGGTAAAAACAAGGTGAGCTGTCACGCATTTAAATTGGGAATGGGTAGCGAGCAAGATGCAAAGCCTGCGGCATGGCTTCGCTTAACGCATTACAAGGGTTTTGCAGTTTTTGACATTAAGGTTTCAATGCCGAACAGCTTATTTTTAATTTCCTCTCTGACTGTGGGAGTTACAGTTACATTAGAATTGCTATTCAGCTCCTCCAACAGACATCTATTGGCATTATAATATTGCTTGAGTAAATTCCTTTGCTCGTTGTTCAACTGTAAATCGTGACCCAAAATATTCTTTATTTCCTCAATCCAGTCTTGACCCTTATTTTGCCGCCAATCTTCAAAACGTTCTTTCTCTTCATCAAGGTCAGGCAGTTCAGCTTGAATTTGTTGTAATGCTTGCTTCAATTCAGGCTCAAAGTCAAGGGCAAAGACAGAAACGATAACATTTGCTGGATCAGTATTAGGGTTATCAAAAAAGGCAATATCAAGAACAACGTCACAGGCACGATTAAAGCAAGGGAAAAATTGACGAGCTTTACCCGGAGAACAATTAGGGTCAAGTTTACGGGCAAATGTAAGACCAAGCAACCAAATGAGAGCCAGGTAAAATGCTCGGACTTTTACGGGTTGGTAATGAGGTTCAAATTTAAGAGATTTTTTATTTACCCAAGTAACAAGTTTCTGTAATTCCTCATTATTAGCTATTAGCGCATCAGCTTCTGCTTTCTTTTGCCATAAAGTGGCTTCGTCAGCGTTTACGGTACTGGTTGTCTGTAAACCATCTTGCGATGATTCTTTTTCAGTTGGTTCCAGTTCTTTCAGCTCATCCACAGACTGTTTGATAAAGTGATTAACTAACCAATCACGGGCAGGAGATAAGTTGCGATCAAAATTCAGATATATCGCGCCTACTAATGCCTCGAACATCTCACCAAATAGATTGACTTGGTCACTTTTATTTTTATCTTTCTCACTCCCTCCAAGTCTACAGATCTTCCTTAAGTTTAACTTGTGGGCAAATTCACAAGCTTTTTTCCGACTCACCAGGTTTTTTTTAAACTCAGTAATTTTACCTTGATTTAGAGTAGAGTCATTTTTATGTAAATAGTCAATTACAACAGCATTGAAAATTGCATCGCCCAGAATTGCCAGCCTTCTGTAATCACGCTCCTGTTTGACTTGTTGCTGCTTATCTAAGTTACGATCTTCATAGATATATGAAGGATGCGTCAGGGCAATTTCAAGCAATTCCGTATGCTTAAATTCAGGAATTTTGATTGCCTTTTTAACCGCCTCTATATCTATACCCATAATTCAAACTATAAATTGAACTGATAGTAGCAATTTTAGATGCAATCTAGGTTTTCAATTGCCTTAAATTTTCCATCCGAGTCAACATACCCAACAACTCGTGAAGATTTAGTAATACTGTTGGAATATACTTCTGTTAGCTCTCTTTCTAAATTCAGTGCATTTTGATAATTTTCACTAACAAAAACTAGAAATAAATCAACTTCATCTTTCTTGCTATCCATAGCAATATCTTTGATATTCATCTCCAATAGGGTTTTATGATTAGCTATCGAAGAAGTCATTATATGCACTTTTATTCTCTTAATTTTTTCGTATTCATCTGTCATTTTAAACCTTAAACGCTTGTCCGGAACCTTGGTAATATCCTGGTGAGTATTCTGACGCTTTAACCACTCAAAAACGGCTGCTTCTACTGTTGCTACCGAGTCATAGACTCTATCTGCATAAGCATAGAAAGCGCTATCGTCATCTCGATGAGCCAGCAAATAGGAGCGTAATTCCTTTTTGCTCATTGTCTGAAAATTAGGTTGCATCGTCATAAATTAACTCACCATCAGGGTCAATTAATATTTCTATATCGTCCCCAGCCAGAATAAACAGATTGCCTGTGCGTTCATCGATGCGAACGAGGAAAATAGGCTGGTACATCCTGGTTAAAGCATAACAAACTAAGTAACACTTCGATGCCTGGGCTGCCGTTGGAAAAATTTTTCATCCTCCATTCACTACTGTAAAAAATAATTAGGGTGAAACCCACCCTTTTTTTAAACCGACTGCCAAAGCTTAATTTTGCGATCGCTCCCCGCACTGACGAGAATATCCCCATGGGGACTAAACCCTAGAGAACGAACGGGTTGGGTATGTCCTGACAGCTTGGTTAATCGTTGACCATTTTGAGTATCCCACAATTCAATTAGCGCACCACTTCCACTGGCGAGAACTTGACTATCAGGACTAAATGCCAAAGCCGCTACCCCTGGTGACTCGGGGGCAAACGTCCGTAATAATTTACCCGTTTGGGGATTCCAGAGTGTGATCGCCCGACTGCTACCACTGGCAAGGATCAGACCATCTGGGCTAAATTCTAGGCAAGTAATGCTCGTCGATTGATTGGTAAACGTGATTAGCGGTTTACCATTATGAGGATTCCACAGTTCTAGGGTGCCATTCAAACTGCCCACGGCACAACTATGACTATCGGGGTTAAAGGCAATATGTCGGGCTGAATTGGAGTTTCCGGCTAAAATACGTAGCAGTTTGCCCGTCCGTACCGCCCAGAGTTTAATTTCACAGTCCCCACTACTGATGAGGATCTGACCGTTAGGACTAAATACAATATCTCGCACCCGATCCGCACGACTGACCAGGGTATTGAGCAGTTTTCCGGTGCTAAGTGACCACAGCTTGATGGTTTTATCATAACTGCCACTGGCTAAAATCTGACCATTTGGACTAATTGCCACACAGGTTACACGGTGGCTATGTCCAGTTACGTTATGCAAAGGTTTGCCGAGGCGTAATGCCCACAGTTTAATCGTTTTATCATAACTGCCACTGACTAACGTCTTCCCATCTGGACTAATGGCAATGGCACGAATCTCATCCGTATGTCCAGAAAGAGTCCGGCGCAGCTTTACCTTTTCCCAGGGATTGGGTGAGGTGGAAATAGGCAATAACTGAGTAATCAGAGACATCAGTCCTTTGGCTTTGGACTGAATTGGCGATCGCTTCTTGATCGGAATCGGTGCTGGTGGCGGTAAGGAGGGGGTGGGCGCAATAATTTCTTCAATACAACGGCGAATCATGGCTGGGGTTTGCGGGCGTTGACCGGGAAACGTCGCCATCAGATAATCGACTAAATCCGCTAATTCTTTGCTAATTTGCGGCGCACTCTCTCGCCATTGCAATTTGCCCGTCCGGGGATGAGACTCAAAATCGTTGGGGGATTTGCCTGTGAATAAATAGACAAAGGTGCGACCTAGGGCAAAGAAATCCGATTGCGCCACGGCTTTACCTTCCATTTGTTCCGGTGGTGTATACCCACTGGAGATAATCACGGTGCCAGTTTCATCTTGTTTTTGCCGTTGTAAGTAGGTTTCGGTGATCTCCCGCACTGCCCCAAAGTCAATTAATGCCAGTTGTCCATTAGGTCGCAGGATAATATTAGAGGGCTTGATATCTCGATGGATTAGCTCTTGTTGGTGCAGTTGTTCTAAAATATCGACCAATTGTTTCAACCACGCGATCGCCTGGTTTTGAGTTAGACTCAGAAGCGGTTTGTTCCGACGCGATCGCCACTGCTTTAACGTAAGCCCCTCAATTTTCTCCATGACTATGCAGTGCAGGGAGACTTCTGTCCCCTGTGACCAGACAAAATAGCCATCTGACTCAACTCTGGGAATACCGGGATGCTGAAGCCGACTCAAGACGGTGGCTTCCCGCTGAAAGAGGGATATAGCTTTTTCTTTCGCATCATGGCTATAGAACCGATCCAGATTCAGAACTTTCAGAACTTTGGCAATTCCCTGATCATCGACTTCAAAGGTTTGACTAAACCCACCTTTACCGAGTGTTCGCAGGACTCGATAACGGTTTTGAAGCAACAGGTTGGGGTATATCATGAGGGGGGTTAGAAACAGTAATCTTGGCTATGTCGCAGTATCACTTATCTCTTTTTGCTTCGCCACTTATGCCAAACCTCTAGGGTCTGCTTACAATCTGCCTTCAATCGCATCCAGTAAGTTGATCGTGTTAAGTCGTGCATATCCCACCATTTGGTCATATGTTCCTTCTAGTATAGAAAGAATCGCTTTAAGTTGATCATCTAGGCGATCTGTCTCTTTTAACACATACAATCGATCCCTGACGCGAGTAAGAATTAGGCGAATTTGTAGCGCCTTCAGATCATCGGATACCTGTTCTTTGACTAGGGCATGACTCCTGAGTAGCCCCAGTTGACTTACGGATTTGGTTTTACAAACAGTTGAAATTTGCTGACACACCTCGTCAATAAATTGATTGGTGGCATACTTCAACAGAGCCGGCTGAATGGTGAAAATCGCTTCATTGGCTTCAGCATTGGGTTCTTTTTCCAACAGCGATCGGCGTTTGAGGGATTCCAACGCTGCCAGGAGTTTCGATAAGGATGTCACCGAAAACTTCATTGCCTCTTTTAATTCCGAAATTGAAAGCGGCTGATTTTCCAGTGCCAACCAATAAATGATTTCCTGTTCTAAAGGAGATAAACGTTGGAATTGTTGATTAAAAACATTCGGTAGAATATCACCAATAATTAATGTACTTTGCTCTAAAAATTCCGAAATATTTCCGTCAAATATTTCTTGGATCGTTGTCGCCATAATTTTTAGGGCTAACGGATTGCCGCGATAAAGCTGAATCAGGGCATCAGCACTTGACTTTAAGGAGGAAAATCCTTTCGTTTCTAAAATGCGTTTGGCATCCTCCGCACTTAAGCCTTTGAGTTTGAGTTCTCGAACAGGGAGTTTTGTACCCGCTAATGAGGCAATTTCTATCGGTTTTTCCCGACTAATCAATAGTAAGCAGCTTTGATGGCGTTCTTCAGCCATGCGCCGAATCAGTTCCCCATAGTCTTGATACCCTTCTCGATAATGTCCGGCTAACCTGCCACTACTCATGATAGTTTCCACATCATCGAGGAGCAACAAACAGCGATGGCGTTGGCAATAGTCCATCAGTCGCGAAATTTGACCGTTAGCGGTATCAGGTGATTCTAGTTCCTTACCCTCCGATAAAAAGTCGATTATCTCACTGAGGAGATCACCCAGGGGTGAAGCATGACGTAGCGATCGCCAGATCACATATTCAAAGGAAGATTGTACCTGTTCAGCTACCTTCGCTGCCAGGGCGGTTTTACCGATTCCCCCCATTCCCAGGAGTGCTACGATACGACAGCGTTCTTTGACAATCCATTGCTCTAGCTGTTTCAGTTCCGACGTGCGACCGTAAAAGATGGAGATGTCAATGGTTTCTCCCCAATCTTGGTGACTACGACTATTGGAGGGTGTCGTCTTGCCTTGATCGACAATTTCTTCCCAGTTGAGTCCTAGAACGTGACAATATGCTTTAAAGGCATGAGCACTAATGGGTTGTCTTCCGGCTAAAAACCGTTTCCATGTCCCTTGGGAGAGTCCAGTGGCATAAGGTCCGCCAGTATACCACGGTTTATCCGGTTCCAGTATTCGACTAGCCTCAAGCAAGCAGGTGTCGTCATCATCAAGACTCCAACTCCACCCCTTTTCATTTCTGGCTTGCTTGATTTTAGCGAGTCCCCATTGAGAGGCTTTAAGAGTCGGCACTGTCTCACCTTAGTTTTGCCATTTGTCAAGATCGATTTTAGAGCAATTTCTAACGTTATGGATAAAAGCACACATTCAAAGGTGTCATGACCCAAATAATTGAGTCACGCTCCAGTCAGCCCTGAACTAAAGTAATCTTCCAGAAGGCTGACGCTTGTTGTGACAATTTTATCATATATACTTTTGAGCTAAAGAGCAATTACCTGGTACTGTCCAATACCAAATCGGGCAAAGCCAGTTAATTGTAGGGGCGGGTTTAGCCATTCAAGCTAGCTTTTTATTAATAACTGAGCAACAAAACCCGCCCTTATTCAAAGGTAATGGCTTAGCACACTTCCTCTTAACAATCTAGGGCTAAAGCCCTGACTACGAACGAACTCCTCAAACAGGCGCGATCGCACTCAAATCAAAAGAACCGGAAGCACTGAATCTAGAGAACCCGGAACTGGCGCGGGAACTGCAATTGTTTCGATCTATTGGTAACAAAATAATCCAAGTAGTGGAACTCTTACTCCTCTGATGTGGGTGGTGAATCAGGGATAGGCTCAGGCTGTTCTATCGGTTGGGGAGGCGAAAAGCGATCGCGCATTTGTTTGAATGCTTGGGGATTGAGTAACCACTGGGCAATAAACACAGCAGCGCCCGCCGAGAGGATAATCACCAGTATCCCAAAAACTCCTAAGATGATCTTGAACCAATCCTGACTAGAGGATGCGACTTCAACGTCTATAGGTTCGGACATTTCCTCGTCCTCCTCACCAACAGGTTCCTCTGTGGCTGGCAATTGAGTCTCTAACTCGATAGTCTGGGCATTATTTTCCAGTTGTAATCCGTCCAGATTCAACACCACCGGATATTGTGGAGAAACACCACAATAGGTGAGAACAACCGAGGCGTTATCATACCCATTCCGTTGATTTGCCTGATCAACCAGAAACCGTACCGCTGCTTCTAGAGATAGCTTGCCATTGAACACATCTTTGGCAAAATCCGCATAAACAGACTCTAGCAAATTGTTATCACTTACCCCATCTGAACAGAGCAACAATAAACCATCTTCCTCTAAAATCAAGCGGCGTACATGGGGATAAAGAGACTCCGCATCCTTGGTTCCTACGGCTTGGGTCAATGCGCCAGAATCTGGGCGCTGTAAGGCATGACGGTAAAAACTTCGACCCATCCTGACTTCCCGCGTTGCCACATCATCATCGACAGTAAGCTGTTGGCAGTAGTCGGGAGTGATCCAGTAGGCACGACTATCCCCGACACTGGCAATGTAGAGTTCGTGACTATTGCCTTCGCTATCCGCTTGAATCACCGTTTGCGGCAATTGTAGGGCTAGGGTTAAAGTTGTACCCATGCGCCGCCGGGATTCTCGTTCTTGTTGGTCGTTCTTGGAGGCAATAAGATTATTGACAACTCGAACAATTGCCGATAGTTGTTGTGCTACTAAATCCGGACTCATCAGTTCCGGATCTTCAAGTAACTCAGCTAGCAACGCCCGCACCTGAATTTTCACCGACTGCATGGCGATATGGCTAGCGACTTCGCCGCCTTCATGTCCGCCAATCCCATCACAGACGAGGGAGAGATGGGGAATTAGGGGATCAGGTTCTGGGGTCAAATCCGATCGCAGGGGATAGCAGCTATCCTCATTGTGGTCATGTAAAGGACCAGTATCCGTGAGTCCAGCGACTTCTAAACGTAAGGGTTGTTGCGAAGATTGAGCCAACAGAAGCTGATTAAGCTGAACGGCAATTGCCTCAAAGGAGGGGTTAGGCGTTTGCATTTGCTGGGCAATATCTCGCAGTTGATCCGCCACCACCACGGATGCTGTGCGACACCAAGATTCCCAACATTTTCCTAGCTGTTGCAGACTCGCCTGAGTTCGGGAGTGGGGTAGGGTTGTTGTACCTCCAGATGTACCTGTTGATGAGTCTTTTTGGTCACGGCTGATTGACGTTGGAACAGGTGCGGGATCAGAATCCGTCGTTCCATTCCTAATCAGTGCCCGCAGTCGCACCCGCCAGCCTTCGACTCGCACCTGTTCGGGATCAACCAGGGTAGCGGCTACACCTAATTCAGCGAAGGGTTGCCATAACTCTAAAATTTGCCATAACCAATAAATCTGACGCACAGGGGAGGCTTTTGACCATTGTGAAGTAATCGCCGGATAGAGTTCGCCGTTGTTGTCAATCGGGACATTTTCCAGCAAAATAATCGGCGTAGTCGATTGAGAGTCTGCCCCGGAACAAACGCCATAAACCTCTGGAACGTGCAAACGATGGGGATACAGGCGTAGATAGGGGAGAAATATGCCACTTATGCGATCGGGAGCCTGGGGTAACTCCTCTGGGTGCAGATCTAGCCAAATTCGGGGCGCAACGACTTGATACCGTTCGGCAACAATTTCCCCCACTGGAATCGATGCAGCTGTTGCACCTACTGCCCACAGATAACGATTCGTTTGCGGCTGTTCAGTACTCATAAATCTTAAAAAATAATTCTGGAATGAATGGGCAACTGAAGTATTTCAATACCAAGCTCTCCAATTCCGAGTTTAATTCCCGTCATTCCCCTAGAATTAATTAGCATAATCAAAACACGGCGCTGTGTCTATAGTTTGTCCGTTGTTATTGACCAATTTTCATAAGCTGTTGCTCCCCCAGCTTCCCCTGCTCCCCCAGCTTCCCCTGCTCCCCCAGCTTCCCCTGCTCCCCCAGCTCCTACAAGAATGGCGGACTGGCGAATTAAACTAGAATAAAAGGCTTTCAACCCAGGATTCACTGGATTTTTATATGTCACTCAATCCTTCCTTACTTTGGCTCCTGGCAGGATCAATGCTTTGTCTGGTGGAGCTATTCGTGCCGACGGCGTTTGTTGCCTTTACCATGGGAATTAGCGCTTTAATCGTGGCGCTGGTGGCGTTAATGATTCCCCTGTTTCCGGTACAAGTTGTGCTATGGTTGGCGCTATCCACAGCGCTGGTTATCGCATCTCGTCGCATTCTCCCAGCCGCCAAGATCGCTAAGCGTTTCGATGCGGTGGAAGCTCGAACCCTGACCGAAATTCCCCCAGGAGAAACGGGACGCATCCTCTATGAAGGCAATTCCTGGCAAGCGCGTTGTGATGATGAAATGGCCGCGATCGCACCCAACCAAAAGGTTTATGTTGTCCGCCGTCAAGGTAACACACTCATTGTTGTTCCCCAGACTCTCATAAATTAAATTTTCCGTTGAAAAACGCTGGCTACTCTTGGCGGGTTGCATAGTATCAAAATTCTAGGAGGTAATACCATGATAAATCCATTCGCTTGGCTGATTATTTTGGTGCTTGGCGGTTCCACGATGGCTAGCTCCATTAAGATTGTTAATCAAGGAAATGAAGCGTTAGTGGAACGATTGGGGAAATACAGTGGCAAAAAACTGGAACCCGGTTTGAATATTATGATTCCAGTTCTGGATCGCGTCGTATTTAAGGAAACGATTCGGGAAAAAGTGCTTGACATTCCTCCCCAAAAGTGCATCACTTGCGATAATGTTTCCATCAGCGTGGACGCCGTGGTCTATTGGCGGATCAT
Source organism: Coleofasciculus sp. F4-SAH-05 (assembly GCF_040222985.1). Lineage (NCBI taxonomy): Bacteria > Bacillati > Cyanobacteriota > Cyanophyceae > Coleofasciculales > Coleofasciculaceae > Coleofasciculus > Coleofasciculus sp. F4-SAH-05. The sequence goes on along the minus strand of NZ_JAVKBY010000039.1, from coordinate 14,462 downwards.
GGATATGGAAAAAGCTTACTACAAGGTAGAAGATCTGCAAGCAGCAATGGTGAATTTAGTGTTGACGCAGATTCGTTCAGAAATGGGCAAACTGGAACTGGATCAAACCTTTACGGCGCGTTCTGAAGTGAATGAAACCTTGCTGCGGGAATTGGATATTGCCACTGATCCTTGGGGCGTGAAAGTGACACGGGTGGAATTGCGGGATATTGTGCCATCCAAGGCGGTACAAGACTCAATGGAGTTGCAGATGTCAGCCGAACGGCGCAAACGGGCGGCAATTCTCACCTCTGAAGGGGAACGGGAATCGGCAGTGAATAGTGCCAGAGGGAACGCAGAAGCCCAGGTGCTAGATGCAGAAGCGCGACAAAAGGCGGCGATTTTAGACGCAGAGGCGCAACAAAAGGCGATTGTCCTCAAAGCCCAAGCCGAACGCCAGCAGTCCGTTCTCAAGGCGCAAGCCACCTCAGAGGCGCTGCAAATTGTGGCGAAGACACTCAAGAATGATCCCGTTGCCCGTGATGCCCTGCAGTTCTTACTGGCACAGAATTACCTAGAGATGGGTAAAGAGATTGGCAGTAGCGATAGTAGCAAGGTGATGTTTATGGACCCCCGTGCAATTCCAGCTACGATTGAGGGGATTCGATCCATGGTAGGCGATCGCGAATCGTTGGATTCGGAACCGTTCAATTTTGAGTCGCACAATAACCGTTAACCTGGTAAAGGATCATTTGTTATTTGTCATCGTTTTCGGGTGGGCGTAGCCCACCTTTTTTTGCTGTCTCAAGTGGGGAGAAATTGTTCATGGAAACCCGCCAATCTCAAGTCCTCGCCGGACTCCTGGGAGTCTGTGTGGGCGATGCGTTGGGTGTACCTGTGGAATTTACCACGAGGGAGAAACTCCTGCGATCGCCTGTAACCTCTATGCAGGGCTATGGTACCTACAATCAACCCCCAGGAACCTGGTCTGATGACAGTTCTCTCACCTTCTGTTTAGCTGAAAGCCTCTGTCAGGGATTTTCCCTCGACGCGATCGCACAATCCTTTTGTCGTTGGCATGATCAAGCCTATTGGACACCTCACGGAACGGTTTTTGATATTGGGATGACGACAGCAGCCGCCCTGCGTCGCCTGCGTTGGGATCAGGTTTCACCCTTAGAATCAGGGAGTCGGGATGAAAGGAGTAATGGCAACGGGTCACTGATGCGAATTTTACCCATGGCTTTTTATTATAAATCCATAGAATTCCCGGAATTAATTAATCGAGTCCATCAGGTTTCTGTGATTACTCATGCCCATCTCCGTTCTCAGATGGCATGTGGTATTTATATCAGTATAGCGATTCGACTACTAGAAGGTGATGATCCAGCTACGGCTTATTTTAAAGGAATTCAAAGGATTCAGGAAATCTACAATCAACCCCCTTACACATTAGAACTCGATAAATTTGCCAGAGTATTAGAGGGAGAAATCGCCCAGTTTACTATGGAGGCGATTCAATCGAGTGGTTATGTCGTTCATAGCTTAGAAGCCGCGCTTTGGTGTTTTTTAACCAGCACATCCTATCCCCAATCCGTGTTAAAAGCGGTTAATTTAGGTGGCGATACAGATACCACGGCTGCAATTACAGGCGGATTAGCCGGACTGTATTACGGTGTCGAACAAATTCCCCAAGAATGGTGCGACCAAATTGCCCGGAAAGACGATATTTTTGACCTCGCCCAGCGTTTAGCGTTGGCTATAGCCTCGGAAAACTCAAAAAAGGACAAATGACCAATGACAGGTAAAAGGGTAGAAGGAGACAAAAGTTATATCGTATTGTAGGGGCGGGTTTAGCCGTTTAATTGATGGGTATACCGATAACTTATCAACAAAACCCGCCCTCTTGTCGTTAAGATTTGAGACTAATAACCAATAACCGCAGAGATTAACTGGATCGAAATTATTACCCAGTATACCGAAAAAAGGAAGTTAATCAAAACAACCGAACGGTATAAAATACCTGTACGAAAATGCCGACTTTTCACCCGAATGTCCCATCAACGGATTGAATTTTCCCAGTTCATCTCCCAACGGGAAAGGAGTGGGTGGTTGAGGAAGTAACCGCTTTTCTGGAACATGAATGGTTAGTGATTGCTGATAGGAGTCAATCGCTAGCTGGTATTCCTTTACATATTGGCAAGCAATGCCCAGATTTAGAATTAGAGAACTTGTGGTCTCGCCATTGCCAAGTCAAACCCTGTCAGAAAGTTGGGGGATTCCCCTAATTTTAGCAACATTCCCTAACTGTCTATCGCTTATTGTAGAAAGTTTCTAGCGTCCGGCGCGGGTAGCTGGTTTGAAGGCAATTCCCCCAATTATTCTAAGTTCAACGGTCAAATGACTGCCAAGCACCGCCAGCATGATGAAGATTGTGATGTGAGTGTGAACAGCAGTCTTGATTTGTTGTGAACTTTAGTTGGCTACAGCCATGTATTACTTTGCACTCATCGGTAACTCTATGTCTACTCACTCTATTCAGGAGGAGGATGAGGATGATGAAAATGATGTGCCAATTGTTCCTAATCCTTGATGTCGAACTCTAGTACCGCTACCTGGAACGGAAAACGTCACTCGTTGTCCAGACGTTTTTGCCTAATTGCCTACAGGTTTTAGGCGTTCGCGTGCCTGAAACTGCCAGAAGTCTAATTCCGGAGATCTCCAAGCGACTTCTTTTCGTCTCTTGTCTCTGGTGTCATAGGTAAGGCAGTTTGCCCATGATGCCAGAGCGCTTTCCTCGTCCCCTTGAATGTCTTGCACTTGTGCCAGTAAACAGTAACTAGCCGCACGTTCGCTATCTAATTCAATTGCCTTTTGCAGGTGATATTGGGCGTCAGAATAGTGTTTTTGCAGCAGATACGCCCAACCCAGATTTTTGTGGACAGAGGATTTCACCGAAGCATCCTTAACCTGGTTTATTCTTGGTAAGAGTCGCTCAATCGCTGTAGCGCTGTTTCCTGCCAAAATGTCTAAACGAGCCAGGTTACTCAGGGCAGCATCGGCGGCGCGTCCCTTGTGGTTGGCTGCCACTTGGTAATGGTGGTAGGCACGCTCACTATCTTCCAGCTTTTCATAGGTTGAACCCAGGTTGTAGTGAGCGCCGCCTAGGTTGGGATTAAATTCAATTGCCCACTGTAAATAAAATGCAGCACTTTGGAAGTCCCCGTCTAGGTAGCGTTCATAGCCAATTTTGTTGAGATTTTTAGCAATTTGCTTCCGTTTGGGTTCCTCGTCAATCAGTTGGCTGAAGGTTTTGAGGAGCTGCTCGCGGACAGGTTGAGTCATTGCCGGTAACTGCCAGATGACATCAGGTTCATCTTGAGAGGGTTCAGCTAACTTTGCCGACTCAAGGGTTTGGGTATCCCCTCGCTCAGCATCACTGGTGTCTTTGGCATTGGCTGTTTCGGGTGTCACTTCATTGGCAGTGACAGGGGTGGAGTCTGTGAGTAGTTCAGGTTTGTACTTTGCCACGAGCTTAGCGACTTCCAAGCGTTTGTAGCGGCGCTCATCGGCATGGTTATTGTCTAAGCCTAATGTTTGACAAATCCGTTCAATATGTTTTCTGACTGTCGCTTCTCCAATCTCCAGAGACTTGGCGATCGCGCCATCGGTTTCACCCGCCAATACTCGTCGTAACACCTGCTTGCGTCGGGGTGTTAGCCGATTAAATGCTTCCTCGAACTCCTCTTGATTCATAAAAACTCTTCCGTTGCGGGAAACTCCGTGTCTTCAGACCGGAGAGGAACGCGCGGTAGCGGTTTAAGAAGCATACCCCCTTTCGGGGTGGAGGGGTATGGTTGCCCCTCCTATTGTCTCCCATTTCTGGGGTAAGGTTAGCCTCGCCAATGTTATCGGTCGGTAACTATCCAAAAAGCACTGTTTCAGTGACCTTAAAACTGTTTAACTTTTCGGTTCTAGAGCAGTAGACTGGCTATCGCATCTACTGGTAGGTCTTTAACTCTTGCCGATAACGTAGTGCGCGTGACACTTAGGCTGGTAAGCATAACCTCAGCTAATTAGCTGAAGCTCCGTGTCTTTAGACCGGGGTTGCTTACTCTGATTCATCGCTGGCTAGCTCATCCACACTTGTGACTGTTACTCAAGCGAGTTGGCTGTGACTTTTAATTCTCCCCAATTCTAGCCGACATACTTTCCTCTGTCTGTAGGGGTGTTTGTCTATTGCCGCAACTAGATTGACAACTAGCGAAATAATTGTCACAATAGTGACTTGTAAGTCACAAGCGTGACAAACGCAACCAACCTGTGACTGTATCGGCAAGGGGAAATCATCACCTTGATGGTTGACGCTCAGTGATTCGCCATAACTGAAATTCCATAAGGAGAGATGACGGTGAAAACATCAGGTCAGCATCTAACACCGTTTCAGCGCAAACTGCTGCAAAAAAGTCTGCAAGAGGATTTACCGGAAAAGTACCGCCAGCGGATTGAAATCATGTTGCTGGCAGATGAAGGGATATCTCAAGCCAAAATTTGTCAAACCTTGGGGTGTTGTCCAGCAACCGCACGGCATTGGATACACGTCGCCCGTGCGGGAATGGCACACCAATGGCAAGAGAGTCGGATTGGTCGCCCGAAGACGGTGAATGATCAGTATTTAGAGCGGTTGAAAGAACTGGTGAGCCATAGTCCTCGTGATTATGGCTATTCCTTTGGGCGATGGACCGGGCAATGGTTAAGTAAGCATCTGGCGAAAGAGTTAGGGATTGAGGTGAGCGATCGCAATGTTAACCTTTTGCTCAAGAAGATGGGACTCTCCACTCGACCCAAATCTGATTCAGCACCAGAGGTAACGGAGTTGGAAACCCCTCAAGGCTCTCGCATCAGAATTGGGGACTTGCAATCTGCTTGTGAGTCCGAACTCCCGTGGTCACTCAATTTTATCAAGACCAGTAACTAACTCATGGTTCAGAAGTCATCAACTTTTTCCCAGGAACAGCTTGGTCAACAACTTGCCCAAACCTTGGGACAGGCTCTTTCAGATAGGGAACTCTCAAACTGTTTTCAGCAGATTGAAATTCTCCAGCCAACCCCAGGTAAACGGTTCTGGCAGACAGCAGAGGCGACGGTGGGACTCTATATTATCTTGGCGGGTAAAGTCAGACTACTCAATAGTACGGATGATTTAATTACGTCACTAGAGACGGGGGCGTCATTTGGTGAACTCACTCTGTTTCCAGAGGAGGAATTCCACCCCTATGCGGCTAGAGCTTCCGTCAAGTTGAGGCTTTGCTATATTCCCGGTGATGTTTTGCGATCGCTCATTCGCCAGTATCCTTCGATAAAAGAGCATCTGTACGCCAGTGCAGTACGCCGAGATTCACAGGTGAGGGGGGCAAACACTAGCCAATCGACGGACAACCCAGGGGTTACAGCATTTCCCAGTCACTCTGAGGCGGTTGTCATGTCTCAACTGTCTGAGGAACGAAAACCCCAGTCCCAGATAAGTCGGGCGTACTTCCCCAACCCTACCGTAAAAGTGGGTCAGTGGTGGGGGCGAATCACCCGACGCTATCCCTTCTTTGCCCAGCAAAGTGCCTCAGATTGCGGTGCTGCTTGTCTGGTGATGGTGGGGCGCTATTGGGGGAAGCGGTTTAGTGTGAATCGCCTGCGGGATATTGCCAATGTTGACCGCAATGGCGCGTCACTGCGGGGGTTAGCCGCCGCTGCTGAGAGTATTGGGTTTACGACTCGTCCGGTAAAAGCCAGTCTGAATAAACTGGCTGAACAACGGTTACCTGCGATTGTCCATTGGCAAGGGAAGCACTATATTGTCGTTTATGAAGTAACACGCGATCGCGTGATTGTGGCTGATCCGGCTATTGGTCAGCGTAGCCTAACTTATGCCCAATTTAAAGCGGATTGGACAGGCTATACCTTATTACTCCAACCTACAGCCCTGCTCAAACAGGCTCAAGCAGCCAGCACCCCCTTCTGGCAATTCTTTGAGCTGGTGAAACCCCACCAACTGGTATTGCTGGAGGTGTTGATTGCTTCGGTTTTGATTCAGATTTTTGGACTGATTACACCCCTATTTACTCAGTTGCTGTTGGATCGGGTGGTTGTACAGCGCAGCACATTGACGTTAACCGCCGTCGGGTTAGGGTTACTCATCTTTGGCTTGTTTAGAGTCGCCATGACTAGCTTGCGGCAGTACCTTCTGGATCATACCGCCAACCGAGTCGATTTAGCGCTGATTGTCGGTTTTATTAGCCATACCTTCCGGCTTCCCTTGAGTTTCTTTGAGTCTCGTTATGTGGGAGACATCATTTCCCGTGTCCAGGAAAATCGCAAGATTCAGCGTTTTCTTACGGGTGAAGCCCTATCCATTCTGCTGGATTTACTGACGGTGTTCATCTATGTCGGGTTGATGCTTTGGTACAGTTGGAAGATGGCACTGTTAACGTTAGTTATTGTACCACCATTTGTGTTATTGGCGTTAATTGCGACACCCTTTTTACAGCGAGTTTCCCGTGAGATTTTTGGGGCTTATACGGAGGAAACGGGCTACTTAATCCAATCCCTGACGGGTATTCGTACTGTCAAATCTATGGCGGTTGAGCAGACGGTGCGCTGGCATTGGGAGGATTTGCTTGGCAAGTCGATTAAAACGTCCTTTTCTGGGCAGGTGATTGGTAATACGCTGCAAACATTTAGCTTAACTATTGAAGCAGTCGTCACGACAGCCTTACTCTGGTTTGGGGCGTGGCTGGTGATTCAAAATGAACTCACGATTGGGCAATTAGTTGCATTTAATATGTTGCTGGGGAATGTGATTCGTCCCTTTCAGCGGCTGATTGTGTTGTGGAATGATTTGCAGGAAGTGGTGATTGCGGTGGAGCGGATTAATGATGTGATTGATACTGAACCGGAGGAAGATTTACACTCGTCATCTCGTCAATTTTTACCCCCGATTCGCGGACATATTCGGTTTGAGCAAGTCACGTTTCGTTACCACCCAGAAAGTGATCTGAATACGCTAGAAAATCTTAGTTTTGAGGTGCAGCCAGGGCAAATGGTGGCGCTGGTTGGGCGTAGTGGTTCGGGGAAAACGACGATTTCTAAGTTGGTTTTGGGACTTTATCCTGCGACTGAAGGGAAGATTCTTATTGATGGCTATGATGTTACCAGTTTATCCCTGCGATCGCTTAGACAACAAATTGGTGTGGTTGACCAGGATACGTTTCTATTTGGGGGTACAATACGGGACAATATTACAGTGGGTCATCCCGAAGCTACGTTGGATGATGTAATTGAAGCGGCTAAACAGGCGGGAGCGCATCAGTTTATTAAGGAATTGCCGATGGGTTATGAAACCCAAATTGGTGAAGGGGGAGGAATGTTATCGGGGGGACAACGACAGCGCCTTGCGATTGCCCGTGCTTTATTAGGAAATCCGCGATTGTTGATTTTAGATGAAGCCACCAGTAATCTTGATGCTGAATCGGAACGGATTATTCAGACTAATCTGAATACGATTCTGACGAATCGGACAACATTGGTGATTGCTCATCGCCTGTCAACTGTCCGGAATGCTGACCGAATTTTGGTGTTGGATAGAGGGGTTTTGGTGGAAAGTGGAACTCATGATGAATTAATGGCAAAACGGGGTCAGTATTTCTACCTCAATCAGCAGCAATTTACGATGACGGGTTGAATTAACAGTTAATCGCTAATGGAAATTAGAAAATGTCTAAGGATCTGAACATAACCTCTATTCGCTGTACTAAACAATTTAATCTGTTCGGCATTTAAACCTTAATGTCAATAATGGCGAAAGCATTGTAGTGCGAGCATCTTGCTCGCTACTAATACGCATCTTGATCGTTACTAATACCCAATTTAAATGCATGACAGCTTAACAAACTTTAAATCATTACAGATGACAAATGACAAATGACAAATGACAAATGACAAATGACAAATGACAAATGACAAATGACAAATGACAAATGACAAATGACAAATGACAAATGACAAATGACAAATGACAAATGACAATCTCCATCTCTAACTTCAATTGTGTCCACCGATTTAGTGTACTTTGTCATTCTGAGCGCTGTCCTGAGCGAAGCGAAGGAACAGAAGCGAAGAATCTCTAGTTTACATTATAGTCTGAGATACGTCAGTACGCGATCGCGGCATTTTCCCTGGAGCAAAGTGAAGGGTTCAGCATGACATTTTAATCCGTCTCAGACATCCGCTTATAAATTCCAATGAACAATGAAGAATGAACAATTAACACTCAACACTAATATGCCAAACCTATCGACACAGGAACCAGGGAGTCGGAATGGACACTATAGTGGTGAGAAAGAACTGTCTGAAGCGATTATGACTAATAATCCGGCTCAAACAGCACTACCCAATCAGGTAAATTCATCTGAACTGATTAGTGAAGATTGGTCATCGTTGACCAAGGAACTGATTGATACTGTACCGCGAGTTTGGACGCGGGGGTTGTTGTATTTCTTAGTCGTGTTTGCGGGGATTGTCTTACCCTGGACAATGTTAGCTAAGGTAGATGAAACCGGGAGTGCTAGAGGACGACTAGAGCCCCAGGGTAACGTTTTTAAAGTGGATGCACCCGTGGCGGGGACAGTAGCTAAGGTTTTAGTCAAGGAAGGTCAATTTGTCACCAACAAACAGCCGTTACTGGAACTGGAATCCGAGGAAATTAAGAGCGAACTTCAGCAAGCTCAGACGAGATTAGAAGGGCAACAAAATCGGCTGGCGCAGTTGGAATTGATGAAAAACCAATTACTTCTGGGAGTTCGCGCTCAACAGCAACAGAACCAAGCTCAAGCCTTGGAAAAACAGGCTCAAGTGGAGCAAGCACGGCAGAATTTGGAGTCTCTCAGGAATTCTTACAATTTACAAAAAGAGGAGAAACTGGCTCAAGTCAATCAGGCAGAGAAAAACCTTGACTATAGCAAAACTGCCTTGAATTTAGCAGAAATTCGTTTAGCTAAGGCACAACGAGAAGTCCAACGTTACCGCCAAATTCAGGAGCAAGGTGTGGTTCCGGAAATTAAGGTAGTTGAACAGGAAGATTTGGCTCAAGAACGGCAACGATTGCAGGAACAAGCGGAGTCGGATGTTCAGCAATCTAAGCTACGGAAGGAAGAGCAACAAAGTAGCTATCAGAGGATTATTCATCAAGCTCAGTCTGATATTGAGCAAGCCAAACTTCGTTTACAAGAGCAGCAAAAGAGCTATCAGAGTTTGAGTCATTCGGGGGATATTGCTATGCTTAAAAGTGAAGAACAGATCAAAGAGCTGCAAACCCAAGTTACGACGCTTAAAGCCGAAATTTCTCAGAGTAAAAGTCAGATTCAAGCTTGGGAATTTCAGTTAGGACAACGAGTGTTACGTGCCCCTGTAAATGGGACGATTTTCCAGTTACCGATTCAACGAACTGGGGCGGTAGTACAACCGAGTACGTTAATTGCTGAAATTGCCCCCAAGAATGCTTCCCTTATCCTGCGGGCGCAGATGGCGACATCTGAAAGTGGAACGCTGGGTAAAGGGATGCCGGTCAAGATGAAGTTTGATGCTTATCCGTTTCAAGATTACGGGGTAGTTGAAGGAACGGTGAGTCAGATTTCACCTACGTCTAAGGTGACGGAAACTGAGCAGGGTCAGATAGCTACGTTTGACCTGGAAATTGAGTTGAAACAGACTTGTATTCAAAGTTCACAAGGTTGTATAGATTTGGCGGCTGGACAGACAGCAACGGCGGAGGTGATTGTCCGCCAGCGTCGGATTATTGATTTTATTCTTGATCCGTTTAAGAAGTTGCAAAAAGGGGGGTTTGAACTTTAGAGTTTTGACACTATGGATTCGGGTTTACAGGAAAATTAACCGATTTACATTGGCTGGTTTAAATAGACAGACAATCACCTAATTGAGGAGCTTAGTTTTTACGTTATGTGGCGCAACGTTAGTAGAGACGTTGCATGCAAAGTCTCTACAACTTTTCGGTTTCACCAAGATGTGATTAAACCCGCCCAGACGCGCCATGGCGCGTCTCTACAATAGTTTATAGATTTCCAGTAAAACGTTAGAATTGAGGAGTATATCATGTCAAAAGCAATTACTATTTCCCATGAGGATATTCTGCATCAAGTCAAGCTATCGTGTCAGATTCCTGAGATAGTTGAGCAAATTGTTACTCGCAAGGTTATTGCGGATGCTGCAGCGGAAGCAGGGATTAAAGTGGAGACAGAGGAACTTCAGAAAGCAGCAGACAGCCTACGGTTAATCAGCAAACTTAACAGTGCGGAGGAAACTAAGGCATGGTTACAAAAAAATGGTCTTTCTCTAGATGATTTTGAAGAATTAATTTACAACAATGTCATCTCTGGGAAGTTGGCGCACCATCTATTTGCGGACAAAGTTGAACCCTTTTTTATTGAACATCAGTTGGATTATGCTGGGGTTGTTATGTATGAAGTTGTCCTGGATGATGAAGATTTGGCGATGGAACTCTTCTATGCGATTCAAGAAGGCGAGATGAGTTTCTATGAGGTGGCTCATCAATACATTCAGGATACAGAGTTACGCCGAAAGGGGGGATATCAGGGGATAGTGGGTCGTAAGGAGTTGAAACCAGAGATTTCTGCTGCTGTTTTTGCTGCTACACCGCCGCAGGTGCTTAAGCCAATTTTAACGTCTAAGGGGGTACATCTGATTTTGGTGGAGGAGATTATTGAGCCGGAGTTGGATGATAAATTGCGTTATCAAATTCTGTCAGATTTATTTGCTGGGTGGCGGAAGCAGCAAATTGAGCAAGTTGAAGTTGTTAGCAAGCTCAAATCAAACAGTCAAGCAGCTTAGATTCTCACCCTAAAGCCAAAGTACCAATCCACAAATTTAGCGATTGAATATTACTTTAAGCCACGTTAAAGCAAACTCAAAGTTAGATTTTATAAAAGCTCATGAGGCTGCAAATTTAGCCTCATGAGTGATTATTATCTTCAGTTAGAGAAAGCTATTACTACTCAATGATGATGGAGGTATTCCATGACAAGTGCGCCTGCTAAAAAAGCAGCAACGAAGGGCGTAAGTCCACCCTGTATGTCAATTTCTTCTTCAGTCAAATCTTTCATGTAGCTCTCAGAATCAGAAAACAGCTCAGAACCAGTAGGACGCAGATCATAAATTGTGATAGTAGACATTTGAGAATGTACTCCTAACTAAAGTTGTTGCAGTTGGAATTAGAGTTTTAATTGCCTCATTCCATTACCATATTATAGTATTTTTTCTAGTATTTCAAGGTTTTATTTGCTAGATTATGGAAATAAATATTGATTTTTTTTGATTAAAATTACCCCAGGGCTGACTAAAAGTATTCAAAACAGATTGTTTCCTTGAAAAATCAGGATGATTGAAGAAATAATTAAAAACCTTTTTTCCTTTTTATATCTATATCGCATCCTTTATGGTTTCCCTTCAAAAGAACTAAAAAAAATCAACCCAAGGTTTATCTTGGGTTGAAGTAGCCGATTGTTTAGCTGAACCTTAGGCTTATTAGCGGATTTGCATGAGCAGTAAATTTAAGGCAGGGACAAGGCTGCTTCCAGTGCGATTTGAATCAAGCTCAGCTAATTAACTTTAACTTCTCAACACCTCTGCGTTTGTCTATACTCGGTCTAGAGCTTACTTCGTTCTAATATTTAAGAAGGCTAACTGACTATTCCAAGCTGAACGACGCACTATAGGTTGGAGAGTTCCTACCTGAATCTGAGAATTGTCAAAGGATGACTCATTGCTGCTGCTTGCATTACTTAAAGTCATCTGGTAGCTTTGCTTAACCAGCAGTCGGCGTCGCCACTTGACGTATTTGTTCAGACGGGTTGTAGTTATCCGTGACAACTTGCGGACAACGCATACAAGCTACCTTGCCTTCTTGCTGATACCACCGACAGTCTCTGCGAATAGAACAGGGTGGCAATTCTTCTACTACAGCAGGTAATTGCTCTACAACTCGCATCGCTAGGCGACAATTTGTGCCATCAAAATGCTGACAACTTTTCGTCGCGCACGGTGCTGAAATCCGAAAAACTTCGGTCGGTGTAACTGAAGCAGATAGTGCTATCAGTTCATCCGTGACAGGCTGCCTCTGGTTGAGATAAGCAACACGGGGTTCTTCCACTTTTCCAGTAACAACCCCGAATACAGTACTATTTTCCCATTCCGGCCGCGCACTGGGGCAAAGTGGCGTGGTCTTGTTAGCAGTGATGGCTTCCATTAAACAAACCTGCCCCGAATAATATCTTGAGGATCTCCCATCATCCCCCCACACACGACTGGCTCCAAAGGAAAAATCTGACCACCCTTAACGCTTCCCGCCCGATCATCAGACAACGATGACAAAGGCTCTTCTGAATCGAGAACTTGGTTCCGCCGTGCCGTCGCGTTAGAAACAGCTTCACTAATCAGGTCAGCAATTTCAATTTGACCGTGGTGTTTTCTTTGATTTTCGTCCATTTTGAGTTTCCTGTTAATAAGATAGGTCGTTACAAAGCAACAGAAGGGGTAAGCAGATATCTGTGATATCTGCTTATATTTATTTAAGGACTAGCGTTTTATTGCTTACACGGTCCCACAACGACATAGGAGACAACCGCTCCGCATTCGTTATAAAGAGGCTTGATCTCGGTAGCCCCTCCTAAAACTGCCATAAGTTCATCATTACTTAGTTCCTCCATGAAACTTTCAGAATCGAAAAACAATTCAGCACCAGTCGGTATTAGATTATCAATTTTGATAGAAGCCATTTGAGTTCATCCTTTAATGAGTGATTGTTTTGCGTTATAATCAAACATTAATGTTTAATTAATGATTCCATAATACCAATATTAATCGCACAAGTCTAGAGAGTTTAATTTTTTGTTGCAAATAACTAAATCACTTATTTCCAAAGAAATTTTTACTCTTAGCCAAACGAATAAAAAAAACAGCCCAATAATTTCCTTGGACTGAAGAAAAATTATGTAAAATATAAAAAAACTCAGTAATTTTGGAATTTCAGACGCATAGTTGCACCAACATGTAGATGTCTTCAGAGTTAGCATTTAGATGGACACGCTGCAAGCCAACTCCCAGGAGGGAGAATTGCTGAAGTATAGAGGTCATCTTCCCCTCTGGCGAGTTATCCTCTTGATACCAAGCCTCCAGCAACCCATTCGCCACAATCTGACACCGATTCATGCCAAAGCTTTCCTGAGCAGCAAACTTTTGGTCGGGTTCCTCAGCCAACCCCAACCCCGGTGCTAACTGCATCGTAAATAAAGGAACCTCATCCTGAAAATACGCTTGATTCTCCCCATACACAGCCGGCAAAACGTCCTTAACTACCTCATAGTCACTCTTATCGAAGTACAGCACCCCTGAATCATGCCGCCCATAATCCTTTGGATTGTACAAAACCTTGAAACTAAAAGGAATCGCCTTCTCATTTAGCCGCCGTGTCAGGCTACCCATAACAGCAACTGCACCTTCAGGAGTCAAATTGAAGTAGATACGCACCGTCACCGACTCACCCTTTGCATCCTCAAGACGATTTGACCCCACATTGCCAACCGCCATATAAAAGCCGTTCTGCACAAAATTCTTAGGCATCCGGATAGCCACCGAATCACCCACAACAGCAGCCTGTTCAAATGATTGAAGATGCTTATCGCGCTGAATATGCAGCCTCAAACTCCCCTTCGTCACCGCTAAACTGCCATCATTTTCCTGCCTGAGAACATACCAACCTCCATCAAAATAGCCAGTACCGCTATTGCTGTCATGCAATCGCTGATAAAACCCCAAATCTACCCCCAACATGGTATTATTTTCTAGGTCTAGTGGCAGAGGATTTGAATCCGCCTCTGGTGCGAGGGCGGTTCGCATCGAGCCATTGTAATAAATCCCATAGAGAAAACTCCGCAGTTGCAGACTCAGATATTTCCGCTGAATATCCCCAGGCATTTTCTGAAAACGGGCAACCACCTCAGCAGGCAATTCAAAGGGTTTGTAATCAGGATGACGAATGCAGAAATCAGACTGAATCTCCACTTTATTCACAATATCTTCCAAAACCTCCAGTAATCGCCCAGTGGTCCCAGTCGTTCGCTGAGTTTGAGGAGAATCAAGTAATTGCATAATCGTTTGTCACTAAATATATTGGAACTTACGCTTCCTTCTTACTCCCCTCTCCCCAGGGTGGGAGAGGGGTTGGGGGTGAGGGGGTAGTGGCTTAAGTTGACACGGATGGGCACGGCAGTGCCCATTGGTGTCAACTTAAGGGGAAATTTCCCCTTGAAATTACTCTCGGATTATCTCACCGCAAGACTTTCGCAGATTTTAAGCTAGTCTACCTACTGGAGTTAAGAGTAACAGCACTACTCATATAG